>CAZMHG010000209.1:0-3899 GCA_964565975.1 uncultured Ilumatobacteraceae bacterium
CCCGACCGCCTTGTCGCCACCGCCCGCCGCTGGCTGGAGGGCGCCACGGCCAACCGCCGGCGCCTGGTCGCCCATGCCTTGCGCAGCGCCGTCAAGGGGGGCGAGGCCGGCGCCCTCGCCGTTCTCGGTTTCGCCGCGGCAGCGCCGCTGCGGGTCGAGGCGCCGGCCATCGTGCCGGCGGTGGTGCGGGTGGGCGCCGCCGTGCGCATCGCCTTCGACCTGGTCAACCCCGGGACCGGGGCCGCGGCGGTCGTTGCCGACTTGCGCATCCATTTCGTCAAGGCCCGGGGCGGCACCTCGCCCAAGGTGTTCAAGCTGCGCGCGGTGTGGATCAACATCAACTACCGCTACGTCACCGACGAACTGCGTTACCTGTTCCACCAGGCACAGCTCGACTTCCTGGTCGTCGAGCCCCAGTTCGCCGCCCGCGCCGACGAGGTCGCCGCACGCGTTCCCCGGCTGGTCATCGGTCCCGACTACGAGGCCGCGCTCGCTGCACAGTCCGCGGCGCGCGAATTCGGTCCGCGCTCCGACGACGACCACTACATCCTGTTCACCGGCGGCACGACGGGCATGCCGAAGGGCGTCGTGTGGCGACATCAGGACGTGGTGATGGCACTCGGCGGTGGCGTCGACATCCGCACCGGTGCAGTGGTCGAGTCGCCGGCCGGCTTCCTGAACAAGGCCGCCGCAGGGTTCACGATGACCTCGTTCCCGCTGCCGCCGCTGATGCACGGCGCCAGCCAGTGGAGCGTGATGGGCCAGGCGTTCGTCGGCGGGACGATGGTCCTGCGCGCCCGCTTCGACCCCGCCGACGTCTGGCGCACCGTGGGCGAGGAGCGGATCAACTCGCTGTTCATCACCGGCGATGCGATGGCCCGCCCGCTGCTCGACGCGTACGACGACGAGGTCGGCGCCGGTCGGACGCCGGACACGTCGTCGCTGTTCATGGTCAACTCCACGGCGGTCCTGTTCAGCCAGGCGTCGAAGGATCGCTTCCTGGAGACGTTCCCGAACCTGATCGTCACCGACTCGGTCGGCTCGAGCGAGGGCGGGGCAAACGGCTGGTCGGTGATCGGCAAGGGTGCGGCGATGAAGGGCGGCCCGACGATCACGGCCGCCCCGCAGTCTGTCGTGCTCGACGACGAGCTTCGCCCGATCGCACCGGGCAGCGGACGCATCGGGCGGCTGGCCCGCACGGGGAACATCCCGATCGGGTACCTCGACGATCCGGTCAAGACGGCAGAGGTGTTCGTCACCGGCCCGGATGGGGTGCGCTACTCCGTCCCCGGCGACCATGCGTTGGTCGAGGCCGACGGGACGATCACGATGCTCGGCCGCGGCTCGGTAAGCATCAACTCCGGCGGCGAGAAGATCTTCCCCGAGGAGGTCGAGAACGCGCTCAAGTCGCATCCCGGGGTGTACGACGCGGTGGTCGTCGGGGTGCCCGACGAGCGCTGGGGCGAGCGGGTCGTCGCCGTGCTGTCGGCTCGCGGACGACGACCTGCCGGTGCTGACGGTGCTGATGCTGATGCTGATGCTGATGACGGGGCTGATGCTGATGCTGATGACGGGGCTGATGCTGATGACGGGGCTGATGCTGATGACGGGGCTGATGCTGATGACAGTGCTGATGCTGATGACGGTGCTGTTGCTGTTGACGATGCAGCTGCTGATGCTGATGCTCGGGCGGCCGGGCTCGACCTGGCCGGTGTGCAGGCGCACTGCCGGCGGCTCGTCGCCGGGTACAAGGTGCCCCGGCAGGTGGTCGTGGTCGACGAGATCGTCCGCTCACCTGCGGGCAAGACGGACTACCGGTGGGCCAAGCGGGTCGCGCTAGGCGAGCACCTGGGCCCGGATCACGAGCGCGCGGAGAGAGGCCCGGACAACAGCCCGGACACACGCCGCGACCCAAGCCCAGACGCGAGTCCTGACACGAGTCCTGACACAAGCCCTGACATAGGCCCAAACACGAACGGAGCACGGTGATGGCCCACCCACTGGACGAGTACCCGATCCACCAGACACCGCTGTCGATGGCCTACGTCGGCACATCCGACCGGGACTTCTACGACCGCAACATCTTCCACGTCATCCCGCACCGCGACCCGGGGAGCGATCCGGCGAACGACATGCAGCTGATCGCCGGGTTCGGGTTGTACCCCAATCTCGGGGTCAAGGACGCGTACGTGTGCATCCGTGCCGCCGACACGCAGTACGTCGTGCGGTGCAGCGACGCGATCGACGACGACCGCATGCGCATGCAGGTCGGCCCGTTCCGCATCGAGGTGATCGAACCGCTGCATCGTGTGCGCGTCGTCTGCGAGGACGACCACGTGGCGATGGACGCGACGTGGACGGCGATGACCCCCGTCCACGACGAGGCGCACCACACGATGCGCACCGGCGCCAAGACGGTCCTCGACGCGTCGCGGTTCGTCGGCATCGGGCACTGGCAGGGCCAGGCGTCCGCGGGTGGGCAGACCTGGACGTTCGACGACGAGCACTGGACCGGAACTCGCGATCGGTCGTGGGGGATCAGGCCGGTCGGCGAGGCGGTACCGCCCGGGCGCTCGGCCGCCGAGATCCCACCCAAGCTGCACTGGTTCTGGATCCCCATGCGCTTCGAGGATTGCTCCACCGTCGTGATCGTGCAAGAGGAGCCAAGCGGCTTTCGCACGCTCAACGACGCCGTGCGCCTGGAGACCGACGGCACGGTCGTCCAGCTCGGCTGGCCGCGCGTCGACGTCGACTACCAGTCTGGGACGCGGTTGCCGAACGGGGCGCGGGTGCACCTCACCGAGCGCGACGGGTCGCCGGTCACGCTCGACATCCAGGTCGTCGGGTCGATGGCCCTGCACGTCGGGTGCGGCTACGGCGGCGACCCTGACTGGGGGCACGGGCAGTGGCGTGGGCGCAACTGGGTGGACCGGGCGACGTACGACCTGACCGACCCGGCGGTCGCCCGGCGGATCGCGTGGGGTGTGGTCGACCACCTGGCGCGGACCACGATGACCGCGGCGGACGGCTCGACCAAGATCGGTTACGGGATCTTCGAGCATGGCACGATCGGCCGCCACGACCCGTCCGGCTTCGCCGACCTGTTCTCCGTCGCTCCGTGACGGCAGGATCGCCGCCGGGCGCGGTCGGCAGCGTGCACGTCGCGCAGGTGGGTGCCGGCGTGGTGATCCGGCCGGTATTCGATCCGCAACCGCGCTCCGTCGAGTCGATCACCGACGAGCAGTTCGAGTCGGCGTTCGACAGCCCGATGCGCAACACGGTCACCGCGGCACGGGCCGCCGTCGCCGCCGGCGCGCGGCGCATCGTGGTCGTCGTCCCGGTCACCGCGATGGGAGGCGGCAGCCACTACGCACACACGGCGATGGCCGCCGAGGGCGTGCGACTGCTGGTCAAGAGCGCGGCGCGTCAGTGGGGTGGCCGCGGCGTCACCGTCAATGCCGTCGCCGTGTCGCCGGAAGGTGTACTGGCCGACCCCGAGTTGGCCGGTCCGTCGTCGCTCGCCCCGCCGGCCTTGACGGGGCGCGACCCGGAGGCGTTGATCGCGTTCTTGTGCAGCGACGCCGGCGGTGACGTGACCGGCCAGACGATCGTGGTCGACGGCGGCGTGTGGATGTGAACGCGGGCGTGCTCGCCGGGCGGACGGCGATCGTCACCGGCGCCGGGCAGGGTGTCGGTGAAGGCATCGCTCGGCGACTCGCCGAGGCCGGGGCGAACGTCGTCGTCGCCGCCCGGCGAGCCGAGACGGGTGGGCCGGTCGCCGCGGCGCTTGTCGCCCAGGGAGCGAGCGCGGTGTGCATCCCGACCGACGTGACCGACCGGGCCAGCGTTCACGCCGCGGTCGACGCGACGGTGCGTCGCTTCGGTGGCCTCGACGTCGT
>CAZMHG010000209.1:3909-4502 GCA_964565975.1 uncultured Ilumatobacteraceae bacterium
GACGTCGTGGTCCACAACGCGTTCGCCAGCAACGGCCGCCACCACATGGACGACGGCGACCTCCTCGAGCGCCACTGGGAGCCGATCAGCCGGACTGCCGCGTGGGGCAGCCTGTACTGCGCGCAAGCGGCGTCGGCCGCGCTCCGTGTCGCCGGCTGATCCTCGTGTCCTCGCCCTCGGGCGTGGAGGGCAGCGCGAACATGCCGCTGTACTCGGCCGTCAAGGCGGCGCAGCGAGCGCTGGCGAAGAGCCTGGCCCGCGAGTGGGGTTCCGCCGGCATCACCGTCAACTGCATCGCCCCGGTCGCTGCCAGCCCGGCCTTGGCCGCCGCACTGCAGTCCACGCCCGGGCTGGGCGCGGCGCTCGAAGCGCGCACGCCGCTGGGACGGATCGGCGACCCGACGAAGGACATCGGCTCAGTCGTCACCTGGCTGGCGTCCGACGACGCCGGCTACGTCACCGGTCAGACGATCGTCTGCGACGGGGGATCGTTCCTCGGGCTGTGACCCGGACAGTGATTCGGATCGATCAGCCGGACCGATCAGCCGGACCGATCAGCCGGACCGATCAGCCGGACCGATCAGCCGGACCGA
>CAZMHG010000209.1:4602-5604 GCA_964565975.1 uncultured Ilumatobacteraceae bacterium
TCAGCCGGGCCAGCTTGCCCGGCGCGACGACCAAGTAGACGGCACGGATGCCGGCGCGGATGCCGGCGGTGCCGTCGGTGGGCGTGCTCGCGTCGAAGATCATCGCCGACCACTGCGTGCCGTCGAAGAGCACCACGCCGGGTTGGCCGTTCAACGCCAGCGGTCGCACCGCCGTGGCCGGGTACCGCCGGGCAAGGTTGGCCAGCAGCCGGGCGACCTTGTCCGGCCCGTGGACCGGCCGTGGCGCGGCATGGACCACGCCACCGCCGTCGCTCAGCAGCACGACGTCCGGAGCGAGCACCGACATTGCCGTGGTGACGTCGCCGCGGCCGAGCGCCTCCAAGAATCTGGCGACCAGGGCCGACGGCGTGGCGGCGGTCGATCCGGACGAGCGCGGCGGCGCGATGTCGGGGAGCTGGACGCGGTCGGCGAGCTCGACGCGGTCGGGCAGTTCGACGCGGTCCGAGAGCTCGACGCGCTGGCGCGCCCGCCGCAGCGCCTGCCGGCTGGCCGCCGCGCTGCGGTCGAGCAACGACCCGATCTCGTCGTGGCGGTAGCCGAATCCGTCGTGCAGGACGAACACGGCGCGCTCCAGCGGCGTCAGGCGCTCGAGCAGGAGGAGCACGCCCATGCCGAGCGTCGAGCGGCGCTCCGCCGTCACGGCGGGGATGTCGTCGTCGGTGATCGGCTCGGGCAGCCACACGCCGGGGTAGCGAACCCGGCGCCGGCGGGCCGAGCGCAACTCGTCCATCGCCCGGCGGGTCGTGGCCGTCACCAGCCAGGCCTCGGGATGGTCGATCACCGCGGTGTCCCCTGCGGGACCGTGCTGGCCCGTGACCCGCAACCACCGCTCGCCGACGTCGGCCACGGTGTCCTCGGCGTCGGCCAGCGTGCCGAGCATCCGGTAGGCGATCCCGAGCAGCTTGGGTCGCGCCGCGACGAATGCCTCGGCCGAGGTCATCGGGACATTCGCGAACCCGGACAGCCAGGGCATTGCCGCGC
>CAZMHG010000210.1:0-5593 GCA_964565975.1 uncultured Ilumatobacteraceae bacterium
CGTAGGTCAGGTGTTCGTAGATCTCGTCGGTCACGACCCAGACACCGTGCTCGACGGCCCAGCGGCCGATCGCCTCGACCTCGGCCCGCGGGTACACCGCGCCGGACGGGTTGTCGGGGCTGACGAACAGCAGGACCTTGGTGCGTGAGGTCAGCGCGGCGTCGAGCTGCTCGATGGTCACCCGGAACCCGGTCTCCTCGGTCGTGTCGATCACGACCGGCACCCCGCCGGCGAGCGTGATCGCCTCGGGGTAGGTCGTCCAGTACGGCGCCGGGCAGATCACCTCGTCACCGGGGTCGCACAGCGCGGCGAACGCGGTGAACACGGCGTGCTTGCCGCCGTTGGTGATCAGCACTTGGTTGGCCGTGGTCTGGAAACCGCTGTCACGCAAGGTCTTCGCCGCAACCGCCTCGCGCAACTCGGGCAGGCCGGCCGCGGGCGTGTACTTGTGGTACTTCGGCTCGCGACAGGCGCGCTCGGCGGCAGCGACGATGTGTTCGGGGGTGGGGAAGTCGGGCTCGCCGGCACCAAAGCCGATGACGTTCTCGCCCGTTGCCTTCAGCGCCTTGGCCTTGGCGTCCACGGCCAGGGTGGCGGATTCGGCGATGGCTGCAAGGCGGGCGGAAGTGCGGTTCATACGGTCGGCAAGTCTACGGACCGGCGTCCCGGCGCCAGCCGGGTTTCGCCGGCAGTCGTCGCGTCGGCGGCGTCGTCGCGTCGGCGGCGTCGTCGCGTCGGCGGCGTCGTCGCGTCGGCGGCGGGCCGCTCAACG
This sequence comes from uncultured Ilumatobacteraceae bacterium, assembly GCA_964565975.1. Taxonomy (GTDB): domain Bacteria; phylum Actinomycetota; class Acidimicrobiia; order Acidimicrobiales; family Ilumatobacteraceae; genus JAKOUY01. The sequence continues at coordinate 773 of CAZMHG010000210.1, forward strand.
CCCGGCGAGCACCGGCGTCCGCGCGTCGTCCCACGCGGCCCCGTCCTCCTCGGCAACGGCGACCAGCCGGCCGTCATCGCGCGCGTAGTGCGTCATCGAGGTGAGCGGCGGCGAGTAGACGTGCACGCTCGTGGCCGGCAGGTGGCCGCGGTTGGAGACGCCGTGCACCTGGGCGGGACCGAACGAAGAGACGGCGCCCGGGCCGAGCGAGCGCTCGTCGACGACCCCACCCTCGCCGCATGTCTCCTCGTGCAGCTCGCCCGAGACCACGCACAGCGCGCCGGACGAGCCGCCGTGGTCGTGCAACCCGAGCGTCACGCCTGCCGGCCAGCAGATCACCCATGCGTCGTACGCCGCGGTGGACAGGATCTGGCGATAGCACCGCGTCGTGGGCACCCCGCCGGTCGGCATCTGCCACGGCGATGTCACAGACGCGAGACCGGAGGCGATCGTCGCGAGGATCTCCTCGCTCAGCGGCGCGGCGAGGATGTCCTCGCTCAGCGACCCGGCGAGGATGTCCTCGCTCTGCGACGTGCGCAGCGACGTGGCGGGCATGGCGTTGCTCCTGTGTCGGCGGCCGGTAATTCCGACCTGATTGGTCGTATTTAATCCGACCGGGCGCACCCGATCAACCGTTCGTGGCCAATTTCCGACCAATTGAGTCAACTTTTAATCGGGGATGCATCCGGGACGGCGACTTGCCAGGATGGCGTGATGGGCGAGATCGCCGTACGCGAGGCAGACGCTGCCGACACGGCGGCCATGGGCGCGCTGCACGTTCGCGCCTGGCAGGCGGCGTACCGCGGGATGATGCCAGACCCGCTCCTCGACGGGCTGCGCGCCGAGGATCGCACGGCGATGTGGGCTGCCCGGCTGGCACGCAGCGGGCCCGGCGTCCTGGTGGGCTGCGTCGACGGCGAGGTCGTCGGGTTCGCCGGCTACGGGGCGGCCGCAGGCGCCGCCGTCGGCGAGCTGTACGTGCTCAACGTCGACCCTGCCGCGTGGGGCTGCGGGATCGCCCGGCCGCTGCTCGCTGCGGCCGTCGACGGGCTGCGCCGGCGCGGGTTCGACCAGGCGGTCCTGTGGGTCGTCGCGGCCAACACCCGCGCCCGCCGGTTCTACGAACGCGAGGGCTGGACGGCCGACGGCACCACGATGGACGACGACGAGCTCGGCGTCACCGAACTGCGCTACCAGCGCCCGCTGACACCGACCGGCACGGTGATGTCGACGAACGTCGGCACGGCTCGGCGGCTGCGTGCACGCGGGCCGATGACGGGCATCGACAAACGACCGGCGGCCGCGATCGACGTGTACGCCCCCGGACCGAAGGGTTCGGGCAGTGGCGTGAGCGGCGACGCCGTCGTCAATGGTCGTCACCATGGAGGCGACGATCAGGCGGTGTACGCCTTCGCCGCCGAGGAGCTGGCGCGCTGGTCTGCCGACCTGGGCCGCGAGCTTGCGCCTGGCGTCTTCGGTGAGAACCTGACCACCCGCGACTTCGACGTCGACGGTGCCGTGATCGGCGAACAGTGGCGCGTCGGCACGGCGCTGCTCCAGGTGACCGCCCCGCGGATCCCGTGCCGCACGTTCGTCGACCAGATGGGCATCGCCGACTGGCTCGCCCGTTTCACCAGCCGAGGGCGAACCGGCGCCTATCTGCGCGTCGTGCAACCGGGCCGGATCTCGCCCGGAGACGCCATCGCGGTCGTCCATCGCCCGGCCGAGGGGCCGACCGTGGTCGAGGTGTTCCGCAGCCCGCGCCGGCGCTGATCACCGGTCGCGGACGCGGCCGCGCGCCGTGTGTCGCGCCCGTCAGCGGGCGAGGACGACCGACGAGCCGTGGCCGAACAGGCCCTGATTCGCGGTCACGCCGACGGTCGCGCCGTCGACCTGGCGGCCGGTGGCCTGGCCACGCAACTGCCACGTCACCTCGCACACCTGGGCGATCGCCTGCGCCGGGATCGCCTCGCCGAAGCAAGCCAGGCCACCGGACGGGTTCACCGGGACCCGGCCACCCAGTGCGGTCGCGCCCGATCGCAACAGACCCTCGGCCTCGCCGCGGGGGCACAGGCCGATGTGTTCGTACCAGTCCAGCTCCAAGGCGGTCGACAGGTCGTAGACCTCGGCGCAGCCGACGTCCTGTGGGCCGATGCCCGCCTGGCGATACGCCTCCGCCGCAATCGAGTCCTTGAAGCCAAGGTCGGGCGCCGGCACCACCGCGGTCGAGTCGCTGGCAATGTCGGGGAGCTCGAGCACCGACTGCGGGTAACGCGGGGTGACGGTCGAGACGCCCTTGACGCGCACGGCGCCGCGGGCCGCGCCGTGCCGGCGGGCATAGTCCTCGCTGCACACCACGAGCGCCGCTCCCCCGTCCGACGTCGCGCAGATGTCGAGCAACCGCAGCGGATCGCTGACGATCGGCGAGGCGAGCACCTCCTCGACCGTGGTCGGCTTGCGGAACCGGGCATTCGGGTTGGCCAGGCCGTGCCGCGAGTTCTTCACCTTGACCGTGGCGAAGTCCTCGGCGGTGGCCCCGTACAGATCCATTCGCCGCCGGGCGAACAGGGCGAAGTACGTCGGGTTCGTCGCCCCGAGCAGGTGGAACCGCAGCCAATCCGGATCCTGGCGGCGCTCGCCGCCACCGACCGGCGCGAAGAAGCCCTTCGGGGTGGTGTCGGCGCCGACGACCAGCGCAACGTCGCAGAACCCGGCCAGGATCTGCGCCCGTGCGTTCTGCAAGGCCTGCGCGCCGCTGGCGCACGCCGCGTAGCACGACGACACCGGCACACCGGTCCAGCCCAACCGTTGGGCGAAGGTCGACCCGGCGATGAACCCGGGATAGCCGTTGCGGATCGTGTCCGCCCCGGCGACGTACTGGACGTCGCGCCACTCGATGCCGGCGTCGGCGAGCGCGGCGCGGGCGGCGACCACGCCGTAGTCGGCGAAGTCGAGCCCCCACTTGCCCCACGGATGCATGCCCACGCCGAGTACGACGACGTCACCCGCGCCGCTCATCGTGGTTCCCACATGTACGTCAGGTGGTCGCCGTCGTCGTCGGTGAACAGGGTGCCGAGGGTCAGCTGCATCGGCATGCCGACGCGCAGCTCCGACACCGACGCGCCGGCGACCAGGCCGAGCACGATCATCCCCTCGTCGGCCAACTCGACCGCGGCCAGCGTGTACGGCTCGAACGGATCGGCGGCGACGTACGGCGGCGGCGGCGCGTAGTGGTTCCGCGCGTAGCTCCACACGGTGCCGTGGTTGCTCAGCTCGACGGCATCCAGCGCGGCGCCGTCGCACGCCGGATTCGGGCAGCCCGCCGGACGGGGCGGGAACACGTACGTACCGCACGCCGGGCACCGCGCGCCGATGAGGTGTGGGTCGCTGCCGTCGGCGGGCATCGTGAACCAGCCGTCGATCGCGGCGATGCGCGCAGGGGTGCTCACCGGCGGGAGCGTACGCCGCGCCCCCGCGAGGCCTGTCATCCTGCCGTCGGGTGCACGACCGTGCGGCGCGAGGGTGCGCCCGGGTCAGTCCTCGTCGCCGAAGTGGATGCCGATCTCGCGCGCCGCTTGCACCGTGTCGCAGTCCGGCGGGACCGTGCGCATCGAGCTGATCGCCGACGCCAACGGGACGAACTCGATGCGCGGCTCGCGCAGCGACACCATCACCCCGTTCATCCCGGCCTCCAGGGCGCGGATCGCCGCCGCCCCGAACCGGTTGCCCAGCAGGCGGTCGTGGGCCGTCGGGGTGCCGCCGCGCACCACGTGGCCGAGCACGGTGGTGCGCGCCTCGCGCCCGGTCATCGCGCTCAGCTGGGCGGCGACCTGTTCGCCGATCCCACCAAGGCGTTCGGCCTGGCCGAGCGCCTGGCCCTTGACGGCGCGCTGGCCGTCCCTGGGCGCCGCGCCCTCGGCGACGACGACCACGGCGAAGCGTGCGCCGCGCTGCTCGCGATGGCGGACAAGCTCGGCGATCGGCTCGAGCCGGAAGGGGATCTCGGGGATCAGGATCGCGTGCGCGCCGGCGGCGACACCGGCGTGGAGTGCGATCCAGCCGGCGTAGCGACCCATCACCTCGACGACGAACACCCGGCTATGCGAGGTGGCCGTGGTGAACACGCGGTCGATCAGCTCGGTGGCGATGTGCACGGCGGTGTCGAAGCCGAACGTCGCCTCGGTGCGGTCCAGGTCGTTGTCGATCGTCTTGGGGACACCGACGACGCGAAGCCCGGCCTGGAACAGGCGCTGCCCGATCGACAGCGAGCCGTCGCCGCCGATCGTGACGAGTGCGTCGATGCCCTCCTTGCGGAACAGCTCGACGAGGTGTTCCGTGCGGTCCTCGTACAGCACGCTGCCGTCCGCCTGCGGGACCGGGTAGTTGCACGGGTTGCCGCGGTTGGTACTGCCGAGGATGGTGCCGCCGAGATGCCCGATGCCGCGCACGATGTGCCGGGCCAGCGGGAACACGCCCTCGTGCTCCAGGTACTCGTCCGGGAACATCAGCCCGTTGAACCCGTCGCGGATCCCGACCACGTCCCAACCCCGGCGCAGCGCGGCCAGCGTCGCCGATCGGATCACGGCGTTGAGTCCCGGCGCGTCGCCGCCGCCGGTACTGATCGCAATTCGCATGGGGGTCCCTTCGGATCGAGTCACGGCCATGGTAGACGGCCGCGTCGAGCGCCCGGGGAGGGCCATGCCTGGCCCGACAGCGCCCGGGCGGCCCCGACCGCGTAGGTTCGAGGCCGCGCATGGACCTCGACGAATCCCCGTCCCAGCAGGCCTTTCGGGCCGAGGCGCGGGCCTGGCTGGCGGCCAA
>CAZMHG010000211.1:0-5567 GCA_964565975.1 uncultured Ilumatobacteraceae bacterium
CGGGATCGTCGTCGTGGTGGTCGTCGTCTCCGGGATCGTCGTCGTGGTGGTCGTCGTCTCCGGGATCGTCGTCGTCGTGGTCGTCGTCGTGGTGGTGGTCGTCGTCGTGGTCGTGGTGGTCGTCGTCGTGGTCTCCGGGATCGTCGTCGACGTGGTCGTAGTCGTCGTCGGCTGCGAGGTGGTCGACGTGGTCTCACCGGATCCCACACCGCCGGCGACCTCGGACTGCACCGCCGTGGGCACCTGCCATTCCTGGTCGTCGACCTTCACCGTGGCCGTGTTCTGGTACTCGACACCACCGCTGGTCGTCACGTCGATCGCCGTCGCCTTGAAGTCCAGGCTGAGGACGTGGTTCTCGGTGACGCCGGTTCCCGACATCGTCACGGTGAACGCCGTCGGCGAGCAGTTGACCACGGTGACGGTCCGCGTGCCGACCGTCGCCACGGGATTGCCGCTGCTGTCGATCAACAACAGCGTGCCGACCAGCGTGCCGCAGTCGATCTGCCAGTTGGAGGGGGCCGCCTCGATCACGGTGAACGTGTTGAACGGACCTGCCGGGCTGAGGATCTCCCAGTCGATGCAGTCGATCTTGGTCAACCGGCACTCGTCGGCGATGCTGACGAAACCACCGATCTTGTGTGGCTCGGGCGAGCCGCCGCCGGTGCCGCCGGTGCCGCCCGTCGGCGTGGTCTGGACCGGCACGTTGACCGTGGTGCCCGAACCGCCGACGCCGTAGTGCAGTTGCTGCGTCGAGCCTTCCTGCACCTCCGAGCTCCACTGCGCCGAGAAGAACGCGTTGCCGCAGATGTTCAGCGGGTGCGTGGTGACGTAGTCCGTCAGCGTGAAGGTGACCACCGCCGGGATGACCGACGAGTTGATCGTCGCCGTGGCGACGACAGCCAAGCCGTCGGGGGTCAGCACGTTGAACGACGGCGGGAACAAGGTCAGCTGGGTCGGGAGCGTCAGGGTCCACTGGCCGCCCGCCGGCGAGTAGTTCGGGATACACCACTCGTACCTCGTGCGCACCTCGGAGTACGTGTAGAACTCGCCGTTGGACGAGCTCGAGCTGACGGTGATCGTCTCGCTCGTCGGCACGACCACCGGCGGGTCGCCGAGCTCCGTGTTCGATGCCGCGCCCTTGGTGGCGTTCGCCGTTGCCGACTTGGTCGGTGCCTTCGTGGTTGGGGCCGTGGTGGTCGCCGTCGTCGCCTTTGTCCCTGGCCGGGTGGTGGTGGAGGCTCGCGAGAGCGCCGTGGTCGACGCCCGCACCGTGGTGGCAGTGGTCGCCCGGGGTGCTTCGGTCGTCGCCGGCGCGGCCGGAGTCGCTGCTGACGTCGCCGCGGTCGCCGCCACGGTGGGCGGAGGCGCTTGCGGCGTTGCCGGTGTCGAGATCGCCGGATTCGTCTCGGCCGAGACCACACCTGCGGTGCCGCTCTGCCCGGCTCCGCCGATGGCCAGGGCCAGGCCGACACCGGCCAGGAACGCAACCGTACGACGCCTCATCGTGCGCGCTGGACTCTTCCCCACGTTCGCCTGCTTCCTTCTCCCCAACGGACCGAACCGATGCCGACAGTAGTGGCAGCGCTGCAGCCTGTCTACCAATGGTGGCCGCTCACCACGGAGCGCGGTTTGGTGGACACGCTCCGCACTGGCAGGCCGGATCCCCGACCGGCGTGATTGCACCGGTGTGGTTCGGCCCAGCAGGCGGTGATCAGGAGTTCACCGCGTCACGCAGCTTGCCTACCGCGTCGAGCGCGAACGGATCGCCGGTCATCACGATGAGGTGTGTCGCGCCCGCCTCGACGAACGCCTGGGCCGTGTCGATCTCGTCCGGGCGCACCGCCACCGTGCGCTCGATCTGCTTCGGGTCGCGGCCCAGCCGGTCGCACCACGCATCGAGCACCCTGCTCTTCGCCGCGAACACCTCGGGCGGCCCGAACGAGTTCCACCCGTCGGCGTACTGCGCGACGAGACGCAACGTGACCTTCTCGCCCCCACCACCGATGAGGATCGGCAACGAACCCATCGGGCCCGGGTTCAGCTGGGCAAGCCGCTGCTTGATCACCGGCAACGCCTCGCCCAACACGGCCAGGCGGGACGGCGCCGTGCCGAAGTCGTAGCCGTACTCGGTGTAGTCGCGCTCGAACCACCCCGAGCCGATCCCGAGCGTGAAGCGCCCCTCGCTGATGTGGTCGATCGTGCGCGCCATGTCGGCGAGCAGCTGCGGGTTGCGGTACGAGTTGCACGTCACCAGGGCGCCGAGCCGGGCATGGGACGTGTCGGCGGCCATCGCCGCGAGCAGCGTGTAGGCCTCGAAGTGGGACGCGTCGGGGTCGCCGTACAGCGGATAGAAGTGGTCCCACAGCCAGATCGAGTCGACCTTCATCTCGTCGGCGGCCCGCCACGCGGCGCGCAGCGAGGCCACGGTCGTCGCCTGGGGATGGAGTTGGACACCGACGCTGATTCGACTCATCGCGCCAGTGTGCCAGCCCTGCCGTGCCACCGAGCGCGAGCGGCGCGGCGCGCCTACTCCTCGCCGATGTCCTCGTTCCACAACGTCGGCTCGGCGGCGATGAACTCCTCCATCATCGCCACGCAGTCGGCGTCGTCGGCAACGACGACCTCGACCCCGTTGGCCCGCAGCAGATCCTCGGCCCCCATGAACGTGCGGTGCTCGCCGATCACGACGCGTCCGATGCCGTACAGCAGGATCGCGCCGGTGCACATGTGACACGGCGAGAGCGTCGTGTACATCGTCGCCCGGCGGTACACGCTGGCCGGCTGGCGGCCGGCACGCTCGAGCGCATCGGTCTCGCCGTGGCGGATCGCCGATCCCATCTGGACGCGCTGGTTGTGGCCGGACCCGAGGACGCGGTTGTCGGCGACGAGCGCTCCGCCGATCGGGATCCCGCCCTCGGCACGCCCGGCGCGGGCTTCGGCGATGGCCACCTGCAGGTAGCGGGCGTCGGTCTCGGACAGGGGCATGGCAACCTCCACATTGTCGGTCTGCACGGGTTGGTTCACGGGTCAGGTCCGTCGGTACGGCTTGAGATAGGCGCCCGGGTAACGCGCGCCACGGCCGGAGACCGCGAGGGCGGCGATCGTCACCACGTACGGCAGTGCGAGGAGCAGCTCGAAGGGCACGTCCTCCCAGCCGGGCTGGATCTGCAGCCGGTTCTGCAACGCGGTGGCCGTGGCGAACAGCACGCCACCGGCGACGGCCGGCCACACCCGCCAACGGCCGAAGATGACCAGCGCCAGGCACACCCACCCGCGGCCGTTGACGATCTCCAGCGTGAAGCTGCCGAGCACGAACAGCGTCAAGAACGCGCCGGCCAGACCCATCAGCGCGCCGCCCAGGATCAACGCCCGGCGGCGGGTCGCGGCGACGTCGATACCGGCGACGTCGGCGGCCTCCGGGTTCTCGCCGACTGCGGTGATCGCCATCCCGAACGACGTGCGGGTCAACAGCAGCCACACCGCCGGGACGAGCACGAGGAACGTCAGGTAGGTCAGCCAGTACTGCGAAGTGAACTGGGCGAGCGCGCCACGCTCGCCGAACGGGTGCCACGCACCGAACGGGCTGATCTTCGGCAGGCTCGCCGAGTTGGCCGTCACGACCAGCCGGTTGAGAAAGTCACACAGCCCGATCAGCGCCAGCGTCAGGCCGAGCCCGGCAGTGTGCTGGCTGACGCCGAGGGTGACGACGAGCCACGACAGCAGCCAACCAGCCAGCGCCCCGGCGGCGACCGCCACCGGCAACCCCCACCACACCGAGGCGGTCTCGTACGCGGTGAGGAAACCGAAGAACGCGCCGGCGTACATCGTCCCCTCGATGCCCAGGTTGAGCACACCGGCGCGCTCGCTGATCACCTCGCCGGACGCGCCGAGGGCGAGCGGCGTGGACGTGCGGATCGTGGCTGCGGCGACGTCGACGAGCAGGCTCACGGCCGGCCTTCGATCGGCACGAGAGCGCCGCTCGCCCGACGCGAGCGCACGCGGCGCAACCGGTACCGCTTGAGGACCATCAGGGCAACGGTGAACAACAGCAGCACCCCCGTGATCACCTCGCCGATCTGCGACGGCACGCCCAGCTTGCGGCTGGCCGACGAGGCCCCCACCTCGAGCAGGCCGAGGAGCACCGCGCCGGCGACCACGCCGGTGATGGTGAGGCTGGCGAGCGTGGCGATGACGACGCCGCTGTAGCCCTTGCCGGCACCCAGTCCCTCGCTGAGCTTGAACTGCGTCCCGGCGACGTCGTTCATCCCGGCCAGCCCGGCGATCGCCCCGCTCAACAACGCCCAGCGGAAGATCGTCCGTTCCACCGGCAACCCGGCGAAGCGCGATGCCTCCGGGGCCTGGCCCACGGCGCGGGCCCGCAGTCCGGCCGCGGTGCGCGTGACGACGTACCACATCGTCACGGCGACGAGCACGGCGATGACGAACCCGAGGTGCAGCCGCGACGTGTCCGCCAGCCGCGGCAGGTGCGCGTTGGCGGCCAGCCGGTCGCTCTCGGGATAGTTGGTCTGCGAGTTTCGCCACGGGCCGTTGAGCAGCCAGCTGAGCACCAGCACGGCGACCGGGTTGAGCAGCAGCGTGGTGACGACCTCGTCGGTGCCGAAGCGCACGCGCAGCACCGCCGGTACCAGCGCCCACAGCGCGCCGCCCACGGCGCCGGCGACGACCACGGCGAACACGGCCAGCGGCCCGGGCAGCGAGCCGACGCGGATGCCGACCCAGGTCGCGGCCATCGCCCCCGCGAGCAACTGGCCTTCGGCGCCGATCGAGTAGTAGCCGGAGCGGAAGGCGATCGCCACCGCCGTGCCGGTGAAGATCAGCGGGGTCGCCGAGACGAGCACCTCGAGCAGGCCGAATCGTGTCGTCAGCGGCGTGACGAAGATCTTGGTGAACGCCGTCAGCGGGTTGGCGCCGGACCCGATCACCGCCGCCGACGTGACCGCCAGGGTGAGGATCACCGCGACGACGGGCAGCAGCACGGCGCGGCGCACCGAGCGATCGGTGCGCTCGAGGAACTGCAGTCTCATGCGGCCTCGTCGCGTGTCATCAGCGCGCCGACCATCTCCGGGGTCGCACCGGCTGCGGGCACCTCGCCGACGACCCGTCCGCCGTTCATCACCACGATCCGGTCGGCGACGTCGAGCAACTCGTCGATGTCCTCGGACACCATCACGACGCCGGCACCGCGATCGCGCGCGGCACGCAACTGCGTGTGCACGTACGCGGTCGCGCCGATGTCCAGGCCGCGGGTCGGCTGGGCGACGACGAGCGCGACTGGCTTGGGGTCGAGGACGCGGGCCAGCAGCACCTTTTGGATGTTGCCGCCCGAGAGCGTGCCCATGCGCGTGGTCGGCGTCGCCCGGATGGCGTACTCGTCGATCAGCCGTTGGGCGTGGGCGAGGATCCTGGCCTCGTCCAGCCGACGGCCGCGACGGAAGTCGTCGATCCGTTCGAGCACCAGGTTGTGGGCCACGGACAGATCCGGCACGACGACATGATGGCGATCCTCGGCCAGGCGGCCCAGCCCCGAGGCGACCATCTCGATCGGC
>CAZMHG010000212.1:0-5509 GCA_964565975.1 uncultured Ilumatobacteraceae bacterium
GTCGACGATCACGGGGCAGGGCAACGGCCAGGGCGGCCGCGAACACGGCCACAAGTGCGACCAGCTGCCCGGCAACCGCGACATCACCAACCCCGACCACCGCGCCGCGGTCGCCGCGGTGTGGGGCTGCGACGAGGCCGAGATCCCCGGCAAGGGCATGCCCGCCGAGGAGATCATCGAGGCGATCCACGACGGCCGCGTCAAGGGGCTGCTGTCGATCTGCTTCAACCCGCTCGTGTCGGCGCCCGACGCGAACTTCACTCGCGACGCGCTCTACAAGCTCGAGTTCTACAGCGTGATCGACTACGTCCTGTCCGAGTCCGCGCAGCACGCCGACATCGTGCTGCCCGGATCGTTGCACGAAGAGGACGAGGGGACGTCCACCAGCGGTGAAGGCCGGATCATCAAGATCAACGCCGCGGTCACCCCGCCAGGCGAGGCCCGGCGCGACTGGGAGATCCTGCTCGACCTCGCCCGCCGGCTCGGCAAGGGCGACTTCTTCCCGTACGCGAACACCGAGGAGATCTTCGACGAGTTGTGCCGGGCCAGCCACGGCGGCACCGCCGACTACACCGGCGCCACGTGGCAGCGCATCGAGGACGAGATGGGCCTGTTCTGGCCGGTCCCCGAGCCGGGCCACCCGGGCACGCCACGGCTCCACGAGGGCGGACACTTCGCCCACCCGGACGGCAAGGCCCGCTTCCACCCGGTGCCGTACCGGCCGTCGGCCGAATCCCCCGACGCCGACTACCCGATCCTGCTCACGACCGGTCGTGTCGTGTCCCAGTACCTGTCCGGTACGCAGACACGACGCATCGCCGCGCTCGTCGCTCAGTACCCGCGGCCGCTGTGCGAGATACACCCGCGTCTTGCCGACAAGGTCGGTGTCGTCGACGGCGACATGGTCACGGTGACGTCCCGTCGGGGCTCGATGACGCTTCCCGCGCACGTGGTCACCACGATCCGACCCGACACGGTGTTCATCCCGTATCACTGGCCGGGCGCCCAAGCCGCCAACCAGCTGACCAACCGGGCCGTCGACCCGCTTGCCAAGATGCCCGAGTTCAAGGTCGCCGCCGTCCGGGTCGAGCGTGCCGGCGGACGTGTCCCGACGAGCGACACCCGCGAGCTCGACCTGCTTGAGGGGCCGGCATGAAGACCGCACGGTTCGGGATCGACGACGCGCCGGTGTTCGTTATCGACCAGAGCCGATGCATCGGGTGCGAAGCGTGCGTGCAGGCGTGTGCCGAGTGCGGCACCCATCGCGGCCAGTCGTTGATCCACCTCGAACGGGTCGACCGCACGGCGTCCACGCAGACCGCGCCGATGGTGTGCATGCACTGCGAGGACCCGACGTGCGCGCAGGTGTGCCCGGCCGACGCGATCAAGCAGACCGAGACCGGCATCGTCCAGTCCGCCCTCAAACCGCGCTGCATCGGCTGCTCCAACTGCGTGCTCGCCTGCCCGTTCGGCGTCCCCAAGTACGTCGCCGACTTCGACCAGATGATGAAGTGCGACATGTGCACGGACCGCTCGTCCGCGGGCCTCAGCCCGATGTGCGCATCGGTGTGCCCCAGCGACGCGCTGTGGTACGGCACGATCGAACAGTTCCGCGACACCCGCCGCGGGACGTTGTTTCGCGACTTCCTGTTCGGCCGCCAACAGGTCCGGACCAAGGTGTACACCGTGATCGACGATGCCCTCGCCGGCCCGCTCGACGTCCTCGCCGGGAGCCGCCGATCCCCGCTCGACGATCCCTTCGGCCTCGACGAGGAGGTGCTGCGATGACCGACCAGACCTCGCCGGGCGACGTGCCGGTCGCCCCGCCGTGGAAGCGTGACTTCCCCTACCAAGCAGTGTCCGAAGAGGAAGTCACACGACGCGAGTTCGCCCGCTATCTGGTGCTCGGCGCCGGCACCATCGCCGTCGCCAACGTCGGCATCGCCGCGTGGACACAGCTGCGCAGCATCAACCGTGGCGAACCTCGGGCGATCGTCGCCGCTGGCGCCGTCGCCGTTGGCGAGCCGTTCCTGTTCCGCTATCCCGGCGACGACGACCCGGCGATTCTCGTCCGGCTGAGCGATACGCAGGCCGTCGCGTTCAGCCAGAAGTGCACCCACCTCGGCTGCGTGGTGTACTACCAAGCCGACGAACAGCGCTGGCACTGCCCCTGCCACGAGGGCAACTTCGACGCCGCGACCGGCACCGTGATCTCCGGCCCGCCGACTCGCCCGCTCGGGCGCATCGATCTCGAGATCCGTGACGACGGCATGATCTGGGCGCTCGGACGGCACACGTGAACACCTCCGAACGCGCCCGCCGCGCCTCGTCCGCTGTCGTGCTCTACGTGATCGTCATCGTCGCGTTCCAAGTGTTCCTGATCACCGTTGCCGTCGAAGCGTTCCAAACCGACGCCGAAGGGCTCGCCTGGGCCACCGCCATCGTGTCCGCCGTGCTGTTCGCCGCGGCCGCTGCCTTCTTGCGCTACCTCCGCCCATGACCGACACGCCGCGCCCGCGCCAGCCCGGCACCACGGCACTGCTCAGCCCGATCGCGACGTTGTTCCCCGGCTACTTCGCGCTGGTGATGGCCACTGGCATCATCGCCGTCGCCTCCAAGCAACAGTCCATCGACTGGCTGGCCGACGCGCTGTACGCGGTCGCCGCTCTCGCGTACGTGGTGCTCGTCGTGCTCGTCGTCACCCGCCTGGTGCGCTACCCGCGGCGTCTGATCGCCGACCTCACCAGCCACACCAAGGGCTTCGCGTTCCTCACCATCGTCGCCGGCACCAACGTGCTCGCCAGCGCGTCCGCCGTGATCCACGGCTGGTGGGGCCTCACCGCGACGCTGTGGTGGTGCTCGCTGCCGCTCTACGCCGTGCTGGCCTACACCGCACTGATCTCCGCCGTGCTGCGGGGCGACAAGCCTGGCCTCGGTGCGGGCATCAACGGCACCTGGTTCCTGCTCACCGTCGCCACGGAATCGATCGCCGTCACCGGCGCCCTGCTGCTCGGCCACGCCCCCAGCGACCTGCTCGCCTTCGTCTGCGTCGCAGCGTTCAGCCTCGGCCTGGTGCTGTACCTGATCGTGATGACCATGGTGTTCCTGCGCTGGACGTTCCAGCCGCTCGAGCCCACCGAGGCCGACCCACCCGCGTGGATCGCGGCCGGGGCCGTGGCAATCACCGTCCTCGCCGGTTCCAACCTCCTCGGCACCCGTACGGTGTCACCCCGCGTCGATCGCCTCGGCCCGCTGCTGGAAGGCCTCGTCACGCTGGCCTGGGCCACTGCCACCTTCTGGTTCCCGGTGATGGTCGCCATCGGCGTCTGGCGGCACCTGATCCGTAAGGTCCCGCTGCGCTACCACCCGTCGTACTGGGCGCTCGTGTTCCCCCTCGGGATGTACGGCGCCGCCACGTTCAAGATGCGCGCCGTCACCCAGCTCCACGACCTCGCCTGGGCGCCACAGGCCACGCTCGCCGTCGCCCTTGCGGCCTGGGCAGCCGCCTGCGCCGGGCTTGTCGCCCAGGGCCTGCGAGCGATCCGACGACGGACCGGCTGACCGGCAGGCGTCCGGTCGGGCTCCGCCACGTGGCCCGGGCAACCAGTCAGGGGAGTGCGTATCGGCGCTCGGCAAGGGTGTGCAGGCGGCGCCAGACGAGCCGGTTGATGCCCACGACGTAGAGCGACATGACGGCGACACCGGCAAGGATGTGGTGGAAGTCGCCGGCCTCGGTGGCTCGCGCGATGTACGCGCCCAAGCCGGTGGCGGTGAGGGTCGTGCCGCCGTAGGTGACGATCTCGGCGACGATCGAGGCGTTCCACGCGCCGCCGGAGGCGGTGATGCCGCCGGTGACGTAGGCGGGGAAGATCGCCGGAAGGGTGAGGCGCTTCCAGCGTTGCCAGCCGTGGACCCCGAGGTTGTCCATGGCCTCTTTGAGGTCGGTGGGAATGGCTTGGGCGCCGGCGATGACGTTGAACAGGATGTACCACTGGGCGCCGAGGGCCATCAGCAGGATGCCGCCGATGTCGAGGCTGATCCCGGCGTGGACGAAGACGTAGACGGCGAACGGGAACAGGAAGTTCGCGGGGAACGAGGCGAGGACCTGGACGACGGGCAAGGCAATGCGTGCCGCCCTGGGGCTCGATCCGATCCGGACGCCGACAGGCACCCAGATCAGGGTGGACACGACGACGAGCACCACGACGCGGGCGAACGTGACGAGGCCCTGCCAGAGCGGAGCGCTGAACACGGCCCAGCCGTCGATCGCCGTGACGTAGGCCAACAGGCGCCACACGCCGTAGCCGATCAGCCCGCCGGCAGCGACCCAGAACGCGGCGCTGCTCCAGTGCCGTCGCGAGTCGTCGTCGATCGTGTCGTGCGAGAAACCGAAGACGCGGTCACCGATGCGGCAAGGCGGCGGCGGGCGCGGCCCAGCGCGCGAGGCCAGTGGCTCCGCCGGAGCACGTTGAGGATGACCGAGCGAGGTGCTTCGGTGGCTTCGGACTGCTCGTTCTTGAACCGTTCGGACCACGCGACCAGCGGACGCCAGAACAGCACGTTCACGCCGACGACGACGATCGCCATGGTGACCACGCAGAGGGCGACCTTGCCGAGCGCGCCGGCGTCGATCGCCGCGCCGGCGTAGGAGCCGATGCCGGGCAGGGCGTAGGACTTGTTGAGGACAGAGATCGCCTCGGAGGCGACGAGGAAGAACCATCCTCCGCCCATGCTCATCATCCCGTTCCAGACCAGCCCGATGGCCCCGTTGGGGACGTCGAGCTTCCAGAACCGCCGCCAGCGGGACAGGCCGATCAGTCGGGCTGCCTCGTCGAGGTCGCGGGGCTGGGTGACGAGGGAGTGGTAGAAGCTGAACGTGATGTTCCACGCCTGCGACGTGAAGATCGCGAAGATCGACGCGCACTCCAACCCCAGGTACGAGCCGGGGAACAGGGCGACGAACCCGGTGACGGTGATCGACAGGAAGCCGAGGACGGGGACCGACTGGAGGATGTCGAGCGCCGGGATGAGGATCCTCTCCGCTCGCCGGCTACGCGCCGCGATGTAGGCGTAGACGAACGCGAACAGGTACGAGGCGCCGAGTGCGATGAACATGCGCAGCAGGCTGCGCGCCGCGTCGTACGGCAGCCGGGCGGGCGAGGTGTCGATCGTGGTCACGTTCGTCGGGGCGAACGACACCGCCGCACCCCGACCAACGGCCACGATCCCGTACAGCAGGGCCAAGATCGCGGCCGCGACGACCAGGTCGAGCCAGGTCACCTTGCGCAGCCCGACGCTCAACCAGCCGGTGTAGCCACGGCGGCGCTCGCGCGGCGGCTTCGGCGACTTCGGTGCGGGCGCGACCCTGCCCCGAGCAGCAACGGTGCGGTAGGCCAAGCTCATCACGTCACCTCCATATCGGCCAGCACCGCGGCGCGGTCGGGATCGGCGAGGAGCTCGCGGTGGTCGGCGTCGAAGGTGTACTGCTCGGCGTAACGCCCCCAATCGA
>CAZMHG010000213.1:0-5503 GCA_964565975.1 uncultured Ilumatobacteraceae bacterium
AGGCCGATTGGCAGCGGTAGGCAAGCTTGAACGTGAACGGCGAGAACTCGAGCTTGGGGGCTCCCTGAGCCAGGAGACTGCCTTGTGCGGCCCGATTCATCTTCGCTGCGTGGGCAGTGTCGCCGGTGTGGTCCTCGCAGGTGAAGCCAGTGATCTCGCGCGGGACCACCAATCCCAGGGAAGGGCGCGCCCAACCTTTTGCCGCGACGAGACCGCACATCGTGTACTGGGGTAACCGGTTGAGCACGTCGGCGCGCTGTTTGCCTGCGGGGATCTGGTCGAGCACGGTGGTCGTGCCGAGCCGTGGCCGGTAGGACTCCGGTCGTTGGTCCTTGTCGTGTTTGTCGATCTCGAGCTCGATCACCTGGTACTTGGGATGCTCGCCCTTCCAGAACCACTGCCACTGCACAGGGAACAGCCGGATCCAGCGATACTCCTCGCCGTCGAGACGGATGCCGGCGACGCACACTGTCTCCCCGTGCGTGCGTCCGATCTCAGGAGATGCCTTGACGGTGATGAGCACCGTCGCCCGCTCAGCGGCCATCGGGCTCATCGTACGAGTCGTCGGGTGACGGTTGGCGCACTTCAGCATCGCCACCAGGCCAGCGGGGCCTGGCCGACCCAGCACCACCCAGACCCGAAGCCGACGGAACCAATCGGCGGATCGAGGCTCAGTCGGCGTAGCCCGCCAGCCACGACGGCAGCCGAGCGGCGCGGCCGTCCTTGGTGACACACCCATGCACCGTGACGCCGGTCGCACGGACCTCGTCCTCCACGGTGAGCAGGTAGGCCATGGCGAACTTGGCGCGGGTTACCTGGGCCAAGCGCACGTGCACCGTGACGACCTCGTCGAAGCGCAACGGCCGCCGGTAGCGCAGATGGCACTCGAGGACGGCCGAGTCGGTGCCGCTGGCGTGCCACTCGGTGTACGGGTGGCCGATCGCCCGCAGGTATTCGACGCGGGCCTCCTCGAGGTAGGGCAGGTAGCGGCTGTGGTGCACGATGCGCATCGCGTCGGTCTCGGCGAAGCGGACGCGCAGGCGATGGGTGAACGGGTACCACGCCGGATCGGTGCTCGGCTCGATCTCGAAGCGCACCAGCGCACCGTACCCAACGTGGCCACCGCCCGAACCAACGAGGCCACCGCCGGACACCGCGCTCGACGTCCTGCGCCACGCACGACGTCCTGCGTCACGTCCGCGAGCCGGGCGGCGCAACCCTGGCCCGGACGCGGCAAGGGCCGATGCCAACCCCCCGATGGCACCGGCCCTTGCCGGCGCAGCCCGTGACGGGCGCGTCGTCCGGTTGAAGAATCACCCGAAGGCGCACACCATAACGGGCCATGACCGGTGAGAAAAGTGTCACACCCGATTTTCTTCGGCGCCCGCCCGGGCTAGGCGAGCGCGTCGATCGACGTGTCCAGCATCCAGCTCAGGTAGTGGTAGAGGTGGAACTCGGCGACCAGCGGATGGTCGGCGTCGATGCCGTCGCCGGCGTCGTCGTCCTCGGTGATCTCCAGCACGGTGCCCAGCACCAAGCGCACCTGGTTGACGGCGGCGACGAAGCTCAGCGCCTGCTCCTCGGTCAACGTCGCGTCCGGTGCGGCCAGCGCCGTGGTCACGGCGTCGATGCCGGCCAGCCGAGACGCGACCAGCTCCTCGTGCATCAGCCGCTGGAACTCGTTCTCGGCATCCTGATCCTCGGGCCGGTGATAGGCGACCGGGAACAGGCGGCGCACCGCCGGCTGGTCGCCACCGGCCAGGATCAGGCTGCGCAGCTCGGCGAGTAGCCGCCCGAGCAGCTCGCGTTCGTCGGCGCCGATCGTCACGCGGATGCCGGACGCCGTGCGCTGCAAGGGACCCTTCGGCTTGCGGAACCTGACCACGGGCGGCGCTCAGTCGTCCTGCTGCATCGTCGCCCACAGCCCGTGCTCGTGCAGGCGGTAGACGTCCATCTCGATCTTCTCCCGCGCCCCGCTGGCGACGACGGCGCGGCCCTTGTGGTGGACGTCGAGCATCAGCGCCGTGGCCTTCTCCTTCGAGTAGCCGAACAGCTTCTGGAACACGAACGCCACGTAGCTCATCAGGTTGATCGGGTCGTTCCACACCAATGCGATCCACGGCCGGTCGACGGCGACGACGCCGTCGGTGTTCGGGTCGACGGCGGGCCGCTCGATGGTCGGCGTTGGCGGCGCGGCCGGGGCGGGCATGCCCACATTCTGCCCCTACCATGGGATGAATGGCAGTTGCCCGGCCGATCGTGCCGTCGCGGATGAAGCCGGGTGGGGTGGTGCACGGCAGCAGGCGGCAGGCCACCACCAAGCTCGGCGGCTACGTCATGCTGCTCAAGCTACGGGTGGTCGAACTGCTCCTCGTGACCACCCTCCCGACGATGATCCTGGCCCGCGGCGGATGGCCGTCGACCCGGCTCGTGCTGGTCACCCTGCTCGGCGGCACGCTCGCCGCCGGAGGCGCGAACGCGATCAACATGGTCATCGACCGCGACATCGACGCATTGATGCCGCGTACGGCCGGCCGTCCGCTGGTGACCGGCCTGATCCGGCCAGCGTCGGCGCTCACCTACGCCATCGCCGTCGAGGCTGCGGCGTTCGCCGTGCTGTGGTGGGGGGCCAACCTGCTGGCGGCGGTGCTGGCCCTCGCCGCCTGCCTGTTCTACGTGTTCGTCTACTCGCTGCTGCTCAAGCGCCACACCGCCCAGAACATCGTCATCGGCGGCGCCGCCGGCGCGGTGCCGGTCCTGGTCGGTTGGGCGGCGGTTCGCGACGGCCTCGGCTGGGCGCCGTGGCTGCTGTTCGTCGTGATCTTCCTGTGGACGCCACCGCACACCTGGGCACTGGCGATGCGCCACGCCGACGAGTACCGCGCTGCCGACGTGCCGATGCTTCCGGCCGTGGCCACCCCGACGGACACGGTGCGCCAGATGGTCGGCTACTCGGTGGCGATGGTCGCCTGCTCGCTCGTCGTGCCGATGGTCGCCGACCTCGGCTGGCTGTACGTCGCGGTCGCCGCCGTCACCGGGGTCGCGTTCGTCTGGTCGACGATCGATCTGCGCCGGGCGCCCACACCGCAGCGGGCGATGCGCGTGTTCGCCTACAGCATCAGCTACGTGACCCTGCTGTTCGGTGCGATCGCGGTCGACGTCCTGGTGCGCCACGGCGTCTCCTGACCCACCGCTCGGCGGCCCGCGCCACGCCCGGCAAGATTTCCGGTCCGGCCTGGCCCTGTGGGTAAAGTCGAGCCCGAACCATTCCGATCTGAGCATCGGGTTCGCCCTGTGCGCGCCCGGACGAAACGAGTTCGCTGCATGACCACTCTCGATACCCACGCACCCGCCGGCGCTTCCGACGTGTCGGTCGCCGGTCGTGGTGCATCGGTCGTCGCCGACTGGATCACCACCACCGACCACAAGCGGATCGGGCGGATGTTCCTGCTGCCCGGGCTGGTCTTCTCGGTCGCCGCTGGCGTGCTCGGCGTCCTGCTCGGCATCGACCGGGCCGACACCGGCTCGGCGCTGATCCGTCCCGGCGCGGTGGCCCAGGTGTTCTACGCCTATCGCTACGGCCTGGTGTTCTGCGGCGTCGCCGCGGTCGTCGTCGGCATGGCCGTCGCCGTCGTCCCGCTGCAACTCGGTGCGCGCTCGCTGGCGTTCCCGCGGTTGGCGGCGACCGGCTTGTGGTTCTGGCTCACCGGCAGCGTCGTCGTGCTGGTCTCGCTCCTGGCCAACGGTGGCCCGGGCGGCGGCAACTCGCCGTTCGTCGCCCTGTTCGTCACCGGGCACCTGCTCCAGGTCCTCGGCCTGCTCGCCGCCGTGGTCAGCCTGGTCACGTCGATCCTCACGACGCGTGCGCCTGGCATGAACCTGCGCCGCGTCCCGCCCTACACCTGGTCGGTCCTGGTCGCCGGGATCAGCGCACTCCTCGTGCTGCCGGTCATCGCCGGGCGTGCCGTGGTCACCTACCTCGACTACCGGTATGGGCGTACCGCCCTCGGCGGCAACGCCGGCATCTCGTCGATGGTCGGTCTGGGCATCACCCAGCCGGCCACCTACATGCTGGCGATCCCCGCCTTCGGCCTGCTGCTGGAGACCGTGACGACCACCGTGCGCCGCCGGCTGCCGCTGCGTGGTGTCGCGTTCGCCGGGATCGGCCTGCTTGGTGTCGGCGCCCTGGCCACCGTCACGGCGACCACCATCGAGCTGGCGCCCGGCTCGTTCCATGCCTCGTTCGGCACCTGGCTGGAGGAGGCGTTGCCGCTGGCGTTCTTCTACGTGCTCCCCGTCATCGGCGGGGTCGTCGTGCTCGGCATCGCCGCCCTGGCCTTGCAGAACGGCAAGCTGCGGCTCCTCTCGCCGACGCTGTTCGCCGCCTTCGGTGCCGGTCTTGCGCTGGTCGGCCTGGTCGGAACCGTCGTCCAGGGGGCCGGTGACGCGCACCTGGTCAGCACCGTGTTCGAAGAGTCGATGATGCTGTACGTCGTCTACGGCGCGCTGCTGGCGATGCTCGGTGCGGCCAACTACTGGGGCCCCAAGCTGACCGGCCGGACCGTCGACGACCGCAAGGTCGCACCGCTCGCCGTGGTCGGCGCGGTGGGCGTCGTGCTCGCCGCGTTGCCGTACGCGATCGCCGGGTTCGCCAAGCAGCCGGGCATGACCATGGTGTTCGACTACAGCGGCCCCAAGGGTCTGTGGAACGTGCTCTCGGCGATCGGCCACGTGCTCGTCGCCCTCACCGTGCTCGGCGTGCTGGCCCTGCGGCTCAACGCCACTCGCAGCGGTGCGCCGGCCGGCGACGACCCGTGGGACGCCCAGACGCTGGAGTGGGCGACGTCGTCCCCGCCGCCCCCGGCCAACTTCGCCGACGTGCACACGGTGATGTCTCCCGAACCGTTGCTCGACCTCAAGCCAGGGGGCCAGATCTGATGCTCGCGCTACCTGCCGCACCCGCGCCGTCGCCCCGTCGCCAATTGTTCGTCGGCACCGCCGTGGTCTGCGCGGCGATCGCCGCGCTCACCGGCGGGCTGCTCGGCCTGTGGCTGAACATGCGGTCTAGCTCGCGGGCGCTGACCCATGTCTGGCTGCCCAAGGGCGTCGAGGTGCCCGAGGTCGCCAGCAACACGATGCTGCTCGCCTTCATTCCGGCGTGCGTGTTCGCCCAGTGGGCGGTGTACTCGGCCAAGCGTGGCGACAAGACCAACACCGGCCTTGCCCTCGGCCTGACGGCGCTGATGGGGCTGGCGATCGTCAACGCCCAGGCGTTCGTCTACAGCCAGATGAAGGTGCCGGCCAGCGGCCCCACGGCGTACAACGCGATGTTCTACGCCGTCACCGGCATCGCCACGTTCCTGGTGATCGCCGGGATGATCTACAGCATCGTCGCTGCGTTCCACTACCTCGGCGGACGCCAGCAAAGACCCGAGATCGTCAGCGCCCACGCCCTGTACTGGTACTTCCTCGCCGTGATGTTCTTCGCGGTGTGGCTCGTGGT
>CAZMHG010000214.1:0-5474 GCA_964565975.1 uncultured Ilumatobacteraceae bacterium
GACGAGACGTACTGCCGCAAGAGCTGCTGATCGACAGCGGCATTCCCAGCGCCAGACACCTCGGTCATCGCGGACGAGATGCGCGTGGTCACCATCGCCCGCCGATCGGCGTTCGTCGTCGTGCCCCAGCCGCCACCGAACGCCGGCGAGATGGCCGGCGCGCCCGTCGACGGAAAGTAGAACCGCGTCGCCATGCGTCTCCTACTGCGGCAGCGTGATGGTGAAGACGCGCCCGGACGGCAGCGCCGTCGTGGGCCCGTTGGTCTCGCAGCGGATCTGCCGCCGGGCGTCGCCGTCCGCGTAGGACGCGAGCACTGACGTAACGCGGCAGGTCAGCGTGATGGCCGGCACCGTGCACGCCTGCGTGGCGCTGCGCAGCTCGGTGAGCGCCGGGCACGCGGCGCCGCCGTTGGCCGGTGGCGTGGTGACAGTGCGCGTCCACGTCTCGACGCGGGACTGGCTGCCCGCGGTGCAGGCGCCCCACTCGGTGGCGCTGGCGAAGGCCCACGCACTCACCACGCAATCGACCGGGGCCGGTGGCGGGGGCGGCGGCTCATCGCCCGCGCCGATCCCGATCACCTCGTCGCCGGTCACGTAGGCGCCCAGCCCGGCGGCCGGCGAGCCCGCGCGCAGGCGCAGGTCGGTGGCGCTCACGAACATCGGGTCGGCCTGCACCGAGTTGGCGTCCTGCCCAGACGCCGCGCGCCACTGCGCCAGCGTGTAGCGCGCGCCCGACGTCACCGTCGCCCAGGTCGCGGCCGGCGACAGGTTGCGGTCGACCCTGATGGCGCTCTGCGGCTGAGACGTGGGCGAATCCCACTCGATCGGCAGGTAGGTCGGGACGCACACATTGCGCTCGAAGACGTGGCCGGCGTTGGCCAGCGGCTGCGCCCCGTTCAGGAACAGGCACGACCGCACGTTCACCAGCGTGTTGCCCACAGCCTGCACGTTCATCGGCGTATTGAGCGGGTCCGAGCTGAAGCCCCAGATGCGGACGGCCGGCACGGCCGAGTCACGGACGATGTTGCCCTCGATGCGAATCGGGTGCGCCGCCGTGCCTATGGCGCCCGCGTGCAGCGTGATGCCGCTGCCGCCGACGATGTGATGGATCAGATTGCGGCGGATGATGACGCCCGTGTCCGGGAAAATGACGGGGCCGCCGCCCTTGATGAAAACGCCCGACCCGCAGTCGCTCAGGTCGTTGTTCTCGACTACCAACGCCCCGGTGCCGTAGGTCTGAATACACGCGCCGTTATGCGCGTTGGCCTGATTCGTCCGCACGTTGCGGATGCGCGTGCCGACGATCCGCACGTCGCGCGACGCCTCGATGCGCAGGCCGGGGTGATTGTCCGCCGCCCCGTGCCCGACGCCATTGGCGTCGATGTCGAAATTGCGAATCTCGACGTTCCGCGCATCCCACACCACGACCGGGCCGGTGTCCGGCGTGGACGGCGCCGACGCCTCTCGCACGGTGAATCCATCGAACACGATATGACTGCGCATGTTGACGCCGGCCACCGGCCCGACGCCGCTCGACAGCGACAGCCGCGAGACGCCGACCGCGCGATACGTGATGGGGTTGCCCAGCGTGCCGCTGTTCTCGGAGAAGAAGGCCACGTCGTTGCGCCGGCCGGTGCCTGGCGCGCTGTGGTCGCCGCTGACCAGCACGACGTCGCCGGCCTTCGCCGCCTCGGCGCCGTTCCGCGCCTCGCGGTTCGTGGTGCCCCACATGGCGCGGCCCAGCGTGCGCCACGGCGTGGCCTCGCTGTTCGCGGCGTAGCTCACGGCGTCGTTACCGGTGGCCGCGTTGACGTACAGTGTTTTCGCGTCGGCACTCGCCGCGCTCAGCAACAGCAGACAGAGAATCGTGGATCGCATCAGACACCTCGAAGAAGAAGGCCGCACTACCGTTCCGAAAGCGGCAGGGCCACCGACCGCGACAGAACACCTGCCGCTGGTTCCCAGTGGTGGCACGGGCCGAACGTGGTCACGCGCCGTCGTCCTCGTCGACGACCGGCGGGGGTGGAGCGGCGACGGGCGGCGGGGGCGCGGTCTGCGCCTGCCGCTGTCGCCACCGGAAGAAGTCCACGGCCAACGAGCCGAGGGTCCAGAGCTTGCGCCACGGGATGTTCATCGGTAGGTCTCCTTCGCCGCCATCACCTTCGGAAGGAACGGCGACATCGGGCACTGCGCCGGGCTGAGAGCATCGGCGTCGGTGCCGTTCCACGGGTCGAGGTTCACCTCGGCGAGCCGCTGCCGCAGGTCGTCGCCGAGCTCGACGTTGTAGGCGGACGCGATGCAGACGCGCAGGTAGCGCGCGGCGAACTCGGAACAGAACATCTTGCCGTTCTCGCGGCCCTGCCACTTCGCCGACGAGAACGCCAGCAGGCCCCACCAGTCGTACGGCTGGAAGCGGGCCTCCGTCTCGAACCAGCGCGCCCCGGCCTCGAAGTCGAGGTCGAGCATGGGCCGCAGCACCAGGCGCAGGCCGTCCGTGCGCAGCAGGTAGCGGTTCACGCCGATGTTGTTGCGGGACGCGAGCGCGTACGGGACGCCATCGAGTCCCCGCCCGTCGAAGACCTCGACGTGGGAGAAGTGCGACCAGGTCTTCGTCTGGATGACCAGGTTGAAAATGCCGCCGCCGCCATAGAGCAGCAGATCGCCGCGCCGCAGCTGCGCCAGGTCGATCGGGACGGTGGCGACAGGGCTCATTACTGCACCGGCTCGGGGCAGAAGCGGACCTCGGTGGAGCCGCCGAACGCCTTCGGCACGCGGCCGACGAGACAGCCCGACAGCCCGGCGCGCTCGATCAGCGCCTTGAGTTCCGGCACGGCCAGATGCTTCACGTCGGAGGCGTTGACCTTGGCCTGTTCGGCCTCGGTGCGGGCGTCCTGCGCGGCATCGCGGGCGGCCAGCGCCAGCGCGGCGACCGCGTCCACCTTCGTGGCGAGTTCGGCCAGCTTCGCCAGCACCGGCGCGAGGTCGACGGGCGTGGCCGGCGGCGTGCCACCACCGCCCCCGGTACCACCGCCGCCGCCATTCCCGCCGCCGCTCACCGGCTGCGGCTGCACCCAGCGCGCGGTGCCGGGCTGGCCGAGGGTCGCGTAGTTGGTGATGTTCTGCCAGACCACGGTCGGAGCCCCGCCGCCGCACCCGCCGCAGATGTCGAACGCCTCAACGTGCCGGTCGGTCGGGCCGAGGCGATACGTCACCACGTCCATCGACAGGCCCTGCCGGTCGTCGTCGCGCTTCATGTTCAGGCCCCAGCGCGGATCGACCGCGTGGAGCGCCGAGGCGACGGCGTTGATCCAGTCGAGCTTGCAGGCGCGGCCCTCGACGTGGGCGCACCGGAAGCGTTCGGGGTCCGCATCGCTCACCGCCTGCACGACGTCGCGCCGATCGGGCGCCGTCGTCTGCGCCGACACCCACGCCGGCCACAGGGCCAGCACCACCAGCACCGTACGTCTCATCGCGTTCCCTCTCCCAATCTCCGCACGCCGATCACGTCCGCCACATCGAAGGCCGCGATCGACACGGTGTTCCCCTGGTTGCCGCCGAGCAGGTACAGGCGGCCGCCGTGCAGCCCCGCGAACAGGCCGACGTGGCCCTGCGCTGGGTTGGTGCCACGCTTCAGCACGACCACGTCGTAGCCGGGCACCGCGGCATCGAGCCGGATGACCGTGCCCACGTCGAGCCACGAGCGCGCCGCCGCCGACTTCGAGCGCGGCAACCCGAGCAGCCACGCCACGAGGTTCAGCCACGACGAGCACCACGGCACCTCATCGGGCTGGCTGTGGCCGAGGCCGCAGAGCATGTGCGCCCACTGGATCGCGGGGTGATCCTGGTTGCCGGGCAGTTCCTTCACTTCGCCGACGAACCGCTGCGCGAGCGCGTAGGGCGTCATCGCACGCCCCCTGTCACGTCGACCTTCACCTCGATGCGGTCGAGGCGGCGAATGATCTCGTCGTAGTGGTTCTTTTCGCGCTCGACCGCCACGGCGAGCTGCGACTGCAGGGTGCCGAGCGCGGTGTAGTACGACACGAGCCCTCCGATGACGATGGTGAGAATCCACCGCACGTACTCACCCGTGCGGCCATTCATGGAGGAGGCGTTCATCGGCTGGCTCACTGCGAGGCTCCCTTCGGCACGTAGGTCCAGCCACGCTCGCCGCGGGTCAGGGTGAACCCCTCGCGCGCGAGGCTGGTGATGTAGGCGGCGCCCTCGCGGGACACGGCGTCGAGCTGTGCCTGCGCGAGCGTCAGCCTGAGCTGGGCGTTTTCGACCTGCGTCTCGATCAGCCGAAGCTGGAGCCGCTGGGCCTCTGTGAGTTCCGGCGCGGCCGGGGCCTGCGCGCGCGCGCCAGCCACAAGGCTCAACACGAGCAGCGTCGAGAGCACGGCGCGCATCACTTGCACACCGTCAGGCCGAGGCCCTGATACGGGTCGACCTGTCCCGACGCGAGGTAGACCAGATAGTCGTCGATGCCGTCGCCGCCGTAGAGGTCACCGATGGCGGCGAAGTGCCATACCGAGCCCCGCGGCACGATGTAGGTCCACGGCTCGAGACAGAGGCCGGGGCCCGCGATGGCGCCATAGACGCCGCGCTTCGTGGGATGCCAGCGGCCGACCGTGAACATCCAGAGGCCGGGCACCCAGAACAGCACCTCTTTCCCCGGCGCCGGGTCGGCCTCGACGGCGCGGAGGTCGTAGTCGTAGCCGCCGAGCGTGTTGGTGATGTAGGTCAGGTCGACCTGTGGACGCAACACAAACCCCTGCGCGGCCACGGGGCGCGGCAGCAGGAGCAGGACGAGGCAGAGCGTGAGGAGTCTCATGGGTTGTAGACAGGCACGACGTAGTTGCTGCCGTTGACCTTGACTTTGATGTAGCCGGCGGGATTCGCGGGCAGCGCGGAGGCCGCGCCCGTCGAGCCGACCGTGGACTGCGAGAGGCCGGTGACCCAGTTCGGCGCGGTGCTCACGAAGCTGGGCTGATAGAGCGATTGCGTACCGCCCGCGAAGCCGAGCACGATGTCGGCCGCGTTGTCGTTGGCGAGGTAGATGCCGCCGCCGTTCGCGTTGGTCCGCGTTTCGATGGCCAGGAAGTTGCCGTCGCTGCGGATGTAGGGGCTCGCGCCGGCCGTGTTGCCGTTGTTCTGGAAGATCGTCAGGTCGTTGCCGAAGATAACGCCCGTGCTCGCCGTCATGGCGATCGTCCCGGCCGACGCCATTTCGATCACCGTGTTCTCGGCCGTGATCTTCGTGATGGCGTAGGGGCCGCTGCCGCCGGAGATGTCATTGATCAGGTGCAGCTCTTGCGCGCCGGACGTCGTGCCGACCAGCCCCTGCAGCCCCATGAAGCCCGCAGACGCCGGGCTGAACGCGTAGGCGCGGCTCAAGTCCTGACACGAGCCAGGGCACGAGGTGTCGAGCGTGTTCCACGACGCGATCTTGATGCCGTTGGTGTCGATGGTGACCG
>CAZMHG010000215.1:0-5409 GCA_964565975.1 uncultured Ilumatobacteraceae bacterium
GGGTCAGCCCAAACCGGGCGAAGGCGCGGCACAGCTCCTCGACCTGGGCCAGCGTCTTGTGCTGCTCGCCCGTGCCGACGACGACGCGATCGTACGGAACGCCCGGGTCCACCTCGAGCGGGACCCCTGCCTGGCTGACGACCACCGCCCGCGTGGTGCCGGGCGGCAGCACGTCGGCCAGCAAGGTGCGCGTCCCGTAGCCGACGTGGACCGGATAGCTGCGCTCCCCCAGCTCGACGCGCACCGTCCTCATCGCAGGACGGCCTCGGCGATGTCGGCGACGGTGCGGTTGTCGACGGACACGATCAGGTCGGCGACCTCCTTGTACAGGGCACCGCGCTCGTCGTACATCCGTTGCAGTGTGCCGACCGGGTCGTGGTCGAGCAACGGCCGGTGCCCGCTGCGCTGGACGCGCTGGTGCAGCAGCCCCGGTGTCGCGCACAGCCAGACCACCCGCGCACCGGGGCGCCGCAGCAGCGCGCGGGACGCCTCGGACAGCACCACCCCACCGGCGGCCGCGATCACCGCAGGCCGCTCGGACGCCAATGCGTCGCGCACGACGTCGGCTTCCATCTCGCGGAACGCGGCCTCGCCATCCTCGGCGAAGATCTCGCGCACGCTGCGGCCGGTGCGCCGCTCGACCTCGCGATCGGTGTCGACCAGCGGGCGCCGCAGACGTTTGGCGACCGCCGCGGCGACGGTCGACTTGCCGACCCCCATGAGGCCGACCAGCACCAGGTGGCGGTCCGGGTCCATCGCCGCCTACCGCTCGGCGAGTGAGTCGCGGAACGTGGACGCGTTGCGCACGAACTCGTCGACCGAGTCACCACCGAACTTGCGCTGGGCCTCGGCGGCGAGCACGAGGGCGACCATCGTCTCGGCGACCACGCCCATCGCCGGCACGGCGGTGACGTCGGTGCGCTCCTTGAAGCTCACCGTCGACTCCTTGGTGACGACGTCCACGGTGGCCAGCGTCGGCTGGTTGAGGGTGGCCAACGGCTTCATCGCCGCCCGGACCACGAGCAGTTCGCCGGTGGTCATCCCGCCCTCGGTACCGCCGGCCAGCGTGCCCGAGCGCCGGTAGTCGGCGGCGTCCGGGTCCCAGGTGATCGCGTCGTGGGCGACGCTGCCACGACGGCCGGCGACCTCGAACGCGTCGCCGATCTCGACCCCTTTGACCGCCTGGATGCTCATCACTGCCTGGGCCAGCGAGGCGTCGATCTTGCGGTCCCAGTGGACGTGGCTGCCCAGGCCGACCGGCACCCCGTAGGCGAGCACCTCGACGACACCGCCGAGCGAGTCGCCGTCCTTCGCCGCAGCCTTGATCTCGTCGGTCATCGCCGCCGCGGCGGCCGGATCGAAGCAACGCACCGGTGAGTCGTCGACCTGGCCGAGGTCGGCCGGGGTGGGCCGATCCGCGGCCTTGGTGCGCGCCGCGCCGATCTGGATGACGTGGCTGAGGACCTGGACCCCCAGCGTGCGCAGCAGCAACTTGGCCAGCGCGCCGGCAGCCACGCGTGCCGCCGTCTCGCGCGCCGAGGCCCGCTCGAGCACGTCGCGGGCGTCGTCGAAGCCGTACTTCTGCATCCCGACGAGGTCGGCGTGACCCGGGCGGACCTTGGTCAGCGGGTCGTTCGTCTCACCCGGTGCGGGAGACATCTCGGCATGCCACTTGTCGCTGCGGAGCCATTCGCTGTTGCCGATCTCGATCGCCACTGGCGAGCCGAGGGTGCGCCCGTGGCGCACGCCGCCGAGCAACGTGAGCGCGTCCTGTTCGAACCGTTGCCGTGGACCGCGCCCGTAGCCCAGGCGGCGTCGGGCGAGCTCGGACTGGATGTCGTCGACCGTGACCCGCAGCCCGGCAGGAAGGCCTTCGACGATCACCACCAGCGCCTGGCCGTGCGACTCTCCGGCGGTCAGGAAACGCAGCATCCTCCCAGGCTAGGGCTGCGCAGCAAGCTCGCGCTCGGCCGCCGCAGCCATCGCCGCGGTGTCGGGCAACCGCCCCAACCAGCATCGTTGCTGCAGCGCCGCCTGGTGCACGAGCATGCCCAGGCCGTCGACGGTGACCGCACCGCACAGCTCGGCGGCGGCCAGCAAGGCCGTCCGCCGCGGGTGGTAGACGATGTCGGCGACGACCTGCCCGCGATGCAGCAGCGCCGTGTCGCAGGCCACGTGGTCGCTGCCCATCCCCACTGACGTCGCGTTGACCACGATCTCGGCGTCGCGGATGTCGCCCGGGCCGCCGACCACACCGCGCCCGTCGGCCAGCGCTGCGGCGGCCTCCGCACTCGACGGCGTCCGGTTGACCACGGCGATGCGTTCCGCTCCGGCCCGCGCCAGCGCGTCGACGATCGAACGGGCCGCACCGCCCGCACCGAGGATGCAGAACCTGCGCCCGGCGGCGGCATGGCCAGCGGCGGCGAGCGAGGCGACGAAGCCGGCACCGTCGGTGCTGTGCCCGACGAGCGCGCCGTCGGCGGCGACGCTGACCGTGTTGACCGCGCCGAGCGCCGCGGCAGAGGCGTCGAGGCGGTCGACCGCCGTTGCCACCGCCTGCTTGTGCGGCATCGTCACCGAGAGCCCGCCAAGACCGAGCACCCGCATCGCCCGGAGCGCCGCGGGCGCGTCGCCGGGAGCGACGTCGAACGCGGCGAACACCCAGTCCTCGCCGAGGCTGGCGAAGCCGGCGTTGTGCAACGCCGGGCTGAGGCTGTGGGCCACGGGATGACCGATCACCGCGGCGACGCGGGTCGAACCGCGGATCGACGACGTCACTTCGGGATCAGCCCGTTCTTCAACGCCTCCTGCTTGGCCGCGGCGAACTGTGTGCCGGTTGCCCAGAACGAATGGTTCCCGTCCTCGTCGGACAGGACGTAGAACAGGTACATGCACTGACCGGCCTTGATCCCCTTGCAGATCTGCTCGCCCTGCGCCGGGTTCGGCGTGGGGTTCAGCGCCGCTTCGATGGATGCCCGGCCAGGGTTGGCGATCGGTGTGGGTGGCAGGCCCTTGTTCAGGTAGCTGTTGTACGGCGTCTGCTCCTTGAGCATTGCCTGGGTGATCACCTTGGTGCCGATCGGCTGGGTGTACAGCAGCGTCGCGTCGATCTGCAGCGGCATGTTGAGGTACAGCCGGTTGTAGATCACCCGGGCGATCAGCCCCCTGTCACGCGACGTCTTCGCCTCGCGTTCGATGATCGAGGCGATGATCAGCACCTGGTACGGCGTATAGCCCAGCTTCTTGGCGTTGGCCGAGAGGTTCAGCTGCGTACCGACGCGGTTCATCTCGCGCACCATCCGCCGGATGACCATCGTCTCGGTTTCGGCGTTGGAGATCTGGTACGTGTCGGGGAACAGCAGGCCTTCCAGGCTTTTGGTCGTCGAGGGCTGCCACTGCGAACGGATCTGGCCGGCGTTGACCGCCGTCATGAACGCGTCGGCCTTCAGCCGGGGCATCACCTTGCTCAGGTGGTTGGCCATCTTCTGCGCGGTGTAGCCCTCGGGGAACAGCACCTTGGTGAACGTCGCGTTGGGCGGCGTGTTGAGCACGCGCATCACGTTGCCCATGTGATCGGCCTTGCGGACCCGGTAGTAGCCGGAGGTGATCGTCAGCCCGCCGTGGTGATCGACGTACCAACGAAACAGGCTGGCGTCGGACACCATCCCCTGCTGCTCAAGGCGCTGGCTGATCGTCACCAGGTTGTCCTTGTCGTTGATCGTGAAGGTCTGCGGGACGCCGGGATCGCCGGCCGGGTTGACCCGGCGCACATACCACAAGCCGACCAGCCCGGCGACGACCAGGGCCACGACGGCGAGCAGGCCGACCCCGTACACCCACCAGCGCAGGTAGGTCCTGTGGTTGCGCGCGTCCTCGACCTGCTCGCTGCGGCCGGTGTCGTCCCACGGATCGGGGCGCCAGGCGCGCACGAGGTCACGGCCGCGGCGCATCAGCGCTGCCCGTCCAACCAGTGCTGCAGGATGACCACCGCGGCGACCGCGTCGATCAGCGGCTTGCGCGACTTCGCCGAGCGGCCTGCCTGGGCGAGCAGTTCGTGCGCCGTCGTCGAACTGCGTCGTTCGTCGACCATCACCACGGGCACGTCGAGCAG
Source organism: uncultured Ilumatobacteraceae bacterium (assembly GCA_964565975.1). GTDB lineage: Bacteria > Actinomycetota > Acidimicrobiia > Acidimicrobiales > Ilumatobacteraceae > JAKOUY01. Next base: position 4,112 of record CAZMHG010000215.1, read on the forward strand.
GCTAGTCAGGGCCGCGGCTTCCGTACGGGCACCCCTCGCGGCGGCGCCCTCGGTGCCGTCCATGTTGACCGGCAGTCCCACGACGACACGCACCGCTTCTTCCTCGGCGACCATCTCGGCGATGCGCGCGTGGTCCAGGCGCGGCGACCGCGACCGGGCGAGCACGGTCAGCGGTGTGGCCAGCGACCCGTGCACGTCGCACACGGCGACGCCGATGCGCTTGCTGCCGAGATCGAGGGCCAGCGTGCGGCCGATCCGATCCGGCATCAGACCCGCGCTGCGGCCTCGCCGGCGATGCGCAACGCGTCGGGGATGCCGTCGGGTTTGGTACCGCCGGCGGTGGCGATGTCACCCTTGCCGCCGCCACCACCGCCAACGGCCTTTGCCGCGTCGCGGATCAGGTCGCCGGCCGGCCGGCCGCCGCCCGCCTCGAGCGCGCCGACCAGCGACACGCCACCCGAATCCGACGTTCCGATCAGCACGACGACGCGCACGCCGGGCTGCTGGCGCACGGCGATCGCCAGATCGCGCAGGCCCGCGGGTGACAACCCGTCGACCTGGGCGACGACGCGGCCGTCGTCGGCGCCGGTGGCCAGCTCGGCCGCGCGGCCGCTTGCCAGCTTCGCCTTGGCCGCGCGCAGCTCGTCCTGCAGGTCCTTGATCTCGTCCAGCCGGCGCACGACACCACCGACCAGGTCGTCGGCGGTGGTCCCGAGGAGCCGGGCCGCCGCGCCGAGCTCAGCCTCGTCGCGTTGCAGCAGTTGCAGGGCGGCCAGGCCCGTGACCGCTTCGATGCGCCGCAGGTTGGAGCCGATCGACGCCTCGCTGACGATCTTGATCATGCCGATGTCGCCGGCCGCGGCGACATGCGTTCCGCCGCACAACTCGATCGACTTGCCGACCTCGAGGACACGGACGAGATCTCCGTACTTGTCGCCGAAGAACGCGATCGCGCCCAGCGCGGTGGCCTCGTCCTTGGTCGTCTCGAAGACCCGCGCCGGCGCGTTGGCCAGCGTCTGGCGGTTCGCCAGATCCTCGATCGCCACCAGCTCGGCCGGGGTCAGCGCCGCGTAGTGGCTGAAGTCGAACCGCAGACGATCGGGCGCGACCAGCGAACCGGCCTGCTTGACGTGCTCGCCGAGCACGTGGCGCAGGGCATGGTGCAGCAGGTGCGTCGCCGTGTGGTTGCGTCGGATCGCCGCACGCCGCTCGGTGTCGATCGTGGCCGTGACCACTGCGCCGGCACGGATCTCGCCACCCTCGATCGTGCACAGGTGACGGCGGAGCCCCGGCACGGC
>CAZMHG010000216.1:0-2409 GCA_964565975.1 uncultured Ilumatobacteraceae bacterium
GTGATGCCGAGGCTGCTGCGCCGCTCGAAGATGCGGCGGGCGCGCAGGAGAAAGTAGGTGGGAATGGCTGAACCTGGCCAGACGAGCACCGATGACCAAGCGGGGGTCGACCGGCGCCGGATGCTTCGCGACGCGGTTGCCGTCGGCGCCGTCGCGTGGACCGCCCCGCAGCTGATCAGCTCGTCCGCACATGCGGCGAACGGGATCTGCACGGCGAAGTGCGCAGCCGTCCCCACCGTGTGCTTCCAGTACCTGCGGACGTCCAGGCCTGGGCCGTGCACCACATGGGTGATGAACGGGATGACCTTGATGTCGAACCAATGCCCGTGCAGCTCGACGCGACAGGTCGGCTGCCTGATCCTTCCCCCGCAGCTGGTCTTCGGGAGCGGTAACCAGGGGTTCACCGTCGCTGTCAACACCACGACGGGCGCGTTCACGGCATCGGGGTTGCCCGCGGACGGCAACCTGTCGTGGACGGCGACGACGTCGATCACCGCCCGCGCGGCGTGCCCAGATCGTGCCGGCGGCGACCTGGTGTGGACGACATGCCGATATGTGCTCACGATCGGCAAGGACGGGTGCGATCGCACGCTCTCGCTGGCCAAGACGTGCGATCCGGTGTCGACGTCGTGCCTCGAGTCGGATCCGTGCAACGGCGTCCGATCGCGCACGCTCACGGTGTGCTCCGAGAACGACGTGCCGCGCCCCGGGAACGCCAACTCGTCGGTCATCGTCGGTTCGAACGCGTCGATCAGCCGCTGAGGCCGGCGTCAGCCGGGGTCGCCCGACGCCGCCGAGGCTCCGCTGCCGGCGAGCAGGCCACGGCGGGCGAAGTCGGCCAGCGCGTTGGTCACGTCCGTGGCCAACACCCCCTCGGCGACGCCCAGCAGGCGGCCGAGTTCGGCGACGATCTGATCGACGCGCAGCTGCCCGTCGATCAGCATCCACACGGCCGATGCGGACGCGTTGAGCTCGTGGATCTGGGCGCTGCGGTCGTCGAACAGCACGGCGCGCCCACCGACCAGCGCCGTCTCCACCGCGGGATGCGGCGCCGGTGGTGCGTCGGTGGGCTCGGTCACGCGCCGCCGACCAGTGTGCGCAGCGTCGCCTCGGCGGCGTCCAGCGAGTCCACGCCGAGGTGGAACGCAGGCACGGCGCGGACGACCTGGACGATGTCACGAAACCCGCTCCGGCGATCGAGCGCGAGCCGTGGCAGGTGCGCGGCAAGCTGGCGCACGGCGGCGGCCGGTTCGGCCGGCACCAGCGAGCGGGGCAGTGTGCCTCGGTCCGGGAAGACGATCGCCGCCAGTCGGCTCGGTCCGGCGAGGCGTCCGAGCTGCGAGGCGGGGACCAGGGCCTCGTCCGTCTCCGAACCCACCGTGTACAACGAGTCGATCGGGCCTGGCCGGCGAACGCCGATCGGGCGCCAGAACGGCTGGACCCATACCGTTGCGTCGCGACGCACGTCGAGCAGCGCCACCTCGTCGGTGAGGAAGCCCCAGCCATGCGCGGTGAGCCACGCCGACAACGTGCTCTTGCCGGCGTGCGAGACCCCGGCCAGGACGATGGCCCGTCCCCGGAGGGACACCGCCGCCGCATGGACCGGGGTCAAGGGTGGGCAGCGTTCGAGGAGCAGCCGGGTGAGCTCCCACAGCAGGTACGGGCGGACGTAGTCGTCGCTCAGCGTCGGCTCGCACGGTTCGCCGTCGCGCAGCACCGCCCACGGGTGGGTCTCGCCAGGCTCGTCCCGCCTGATCGCGGTGAATGCAACTGCGCTGCCCGGGTGCGTCCCCACGTGGCGAAGATCGCCGAGCGTCACCTGGAGATCAGCGGCGAGACCGGCGTGGTTGGTCCGGATCGTCACGACGTCGCGCCCGACCAGGAACGGCCCGGCCGCGTGCGCGGCGGTCACCGACATCTGCCGTGGAACGCAACGCCGGACCGGGGCATGGTCCCAGTCTGGCGGAGGCACCTCGCCCGGGCGCGACAATTGGCCCGTGGTCACCGTTCGGCGTGCAGATGTGGCGTGGCGCACCGCGCCGGGCTTCCTCGCGGCGTGCACCGTCGACGGCGACGCAGCCACCGTCGGCGGATCGGCCGACCTGATCTGGAGCGTGGTCGGCGGACGTCACGTCGACCTCGACGACCTGGCCGACGAGGTCGCCCACGCCGTCGGCGTGCCGTGCGGCCAGCTCCGCCAGGACGTCGTCGAGGCGGTCGACCTGCTTGCCGGACTGGGGTTCCTCGTTGTGGACCGCTGACCATCCGGCACTCGTCGCCGCGGCCCGGTTCGGCATCGCCCCGGACCACGGCGTGACCCGCATCGACGACGACGATGTGGTGGTCCTGCGCGACCTCGCACGCCGCGATCGTCTCAGCGGGCTGATGGTCGCGGGGGGGGCCCCCGGG
>CAZMHG010000216.1:2436-3003 GCA_964565975.1 uncultured Ilumatobacteraceae bacterium
CGACGCCGGGTCGATCGCCGTGTCCGAGGACGGCCGTGCCGGTCTGGTGGAGGACTGGCGTGAGTCGCTCGTCGGGTGCACGATCGTCGAAGCACTCGTGGTCCGCGTCGCCGCGGTGTTCGCCGCGGCGGGGGTGGAGTGGCGGTTGACCAAGGGTGCCGCGGTGGCCCACCTCGATTACCCCGACCTCTCCTGGCGTTCGTTCGGCGATGCCGACGTCGTCGTCCACCCGGCGCACTGGATGCGGGCAACTGCCTCGCTCGATGCGGCCGGATACCGCCGGCAGTTCGTCCAGACCTCTGATCGGTACACCGCGCGGTTCGGCAAGGGCGTCACGTTCGAGACGCCGACGGCATTGGAGGTCGATCTGCACCGTCGGTTCGCCGACGGGCTGTTCGGCGTCCGTTCCCGGATGACCGACGTGTTCGGCGACCCGCCCGACACGATCGAGCTCGCCGGTGTCCGGATCCCGGTGCTCTCGCGGCCGTGGCGTCTCGTCCACGCCTGCTACCACGCGGTGCTGGGCGGCTTCTCCCAGCTCCGCGCCGTGCGTGACGTCGCCCAGCT
>CAZMHG010000216.1:3044-5401 GCA_964565975.1 uncultured Ilumatobacteraceae bacterium
CACGCTCGTGCGGCCGTGGAGAGGCGCCGCGGTCGTCGCTGAGGCCGCGGTGCAGACCCGGCTGCGCCTCGGCCTCGACCTTCCCGGCCTGCAGCCGCCCGACGGCGTGACGACGAGCCGGATCGAGCGCCGCGTGCTCGACGTGTTCATCGCCGAGGCTCCGTATCGCACCCAGGCGCTCACCGCGCTGGCCGGTCTCGCACCATGGGATGCGGCGGCGTTCGCCTGGTCGAGTGTCCGGCGACGCGCCCGGTCCCGCCGGTCCGATCGGTGACGCCGCCCGGCGCCAGGGTGCGCAGGCACCACGGCGCGGACACCTGCGCATCGTAGGATGGCTCCCGTGGAGCCTGACCGCCCAGATGCCCCGCGCGCGGACGTGCCTGCCGACCGCCGCGTCGACCGACGCGACGTGCTGCGCAAGGCCGCCGTGGCCGGTGCCGTGGGGTGGACCGCGCCGATGTTGATCAGTTCGGTCGCCTCGGCGGCGGTGTTCACGCCGAAGTGCGCGCCCGGCGCGATCACCGCGACGTCGTCGTTCGTCAGGGTCCAGGGCTCCTGCACGAACACCAAGAGCGAGATCGACGCGACCATCACCTTCGCCGGGACGTGCCCGTGCCGTCCCACCGCGATCTGGTGCGCGCAGAAGAACCTGCAGCCCCCGGTCGTCGCCTCGACGACCAACTCGCTGACGTTCCGGGTGGTCGTCCCGGCGAACAGCCTCATCGCGGTCACGGGGCGCGTCGCCCTGGGGTGCACGGACCGCGATGGCGACGTCCAGTTCGCCCGGTACGACTGGACCTTCAACGCCACCGACGCCGGCTCGAGCTGCAACAACTACACCAACACGGTGACACCCCCGGTGCTCAGCGGACGGACCTTGTTCACCCAGGCGACGTGCCCGTCGCTGGCCGCCCCGGCGAACTCGTCCGACCACGTCCCGGCCCCCCCGATGGTGCCGCGTCAGGGCTGAACCCACGAAGTCCTTGACATTCGGCGGCTCCGCGGCTTACCGTTCGCGGCGTCGTCGACGACCGCCGGGATGACTCCCGAGGCGGTTGACGTTGTCATGCCCTGCCGGTAGGCTTGCCGGTTGCCGTGCGTCTCGACCCCTCCGTTGGTATTGCCCGAGTGATGTCGCGCGCCCCCAAGTCGCCCGCCGAGCCCCAGGAGTAACCCGATGGCTTCTCGTTCCGTGTCCCGCGAGCGGTATTCGTTCGCCAACCTCACCGAGCCGCTGGCCCTGCCCGACCTGATCGCGATCCAGCGGGAGAGCTTCGACTGGTTCATCAACGACGGCCTGGGTGAGACCTTCCGCGACATCTCCCCGATCAAGGACTTCTCCGAAGCGTTGCAGCTCGAGCTCGAGTTCCGCGCCGACGACGAGGATCACAACCCCGGCCCGAAGTACAGCGCCGAGCACTGCCGCGAGCATGACCTCACCTACAGCACGCAGATCTACGTCGACGCGCGGTTCATGAACCGCAACACCGGCGAGATCAAGGAACAGAACGTCTTCCTCGGCGACTTCCCGATGATGACCGACAAGGGCACGTTCATCATCAACGGCACCGAGCGTGTCGTCGTCTCCCAGCTCGTCCGCAGCCCCGGCGTGATCTTCGAGCCGGGCGAGCGGTTCCGCCTGCGCAACCTGAGCAAGCACCAACTCGTCAAGGGCACCATCCACCCCTACCGCGGTGAATGGCTGGAGTTCGACGTCGAGCACAAGCCGGGCAAGGACGTCACCGCCGGTACCCGCGTCGCCCGCAAGCGGCGCATGGGGATCTTCACCCTGCTGCGCGCCTGCGGCTACGACGAGGAGCACGCTCCCGGCTTCCTCGACCGCTTCGTGGCGCACTTCGACTTCCTCGAAGGGCAGTGGGAAAAGGAACGCCACATCGCCCCGACGCAGAACGAGGCGTTGATCGAGATCTACAAGCGGGCCCGTCCTGGCGAGCCGCCCACGGTCGAGTCCGCCCGCGCCTACTTCCGCAACGCGTTCTTCGAGAACCGTCGCTACGACCTCAGCCGCGTCGGCCGGTACAAGCTCGACCGCAAGCTGGGCAGCGAGATCGAGAGGCTCGACTCGCTGTTCGGGGCCGGCACCCGCGAGCTTGGCGCGTTCTTCCGTGTCGACCAGGACGACCCCAACAAGCGCAGCCTGAACTCCGACCCGGACGACACCGACGTGTTGCGCCCCAACGAGATCGTCGCCGCGATCAGCTACATGCTCCACCTCGTCAAGCAGGAGCCCGGCTACCGCCTCGACGATCAGGACCACTTCGCCAACCGGCGCATCCGCTCGGTGGGCGAGCTGATCCAGAACCAGGTGCGCATCGGCCTCAGCCGGATGGAGCGCG
>CAZMHG010000217.1:0-2266 GCA_964565975.1 uncultured Ilumatobacteraceae bacterium
GGCCGCGGCCGCGCAGCTGGGCCTTCAGCTGTCGGACGCCGCTGCCGAAGTCGCGGAAGTCGCCGGCGATCGACAGCTCCCGCTCGGCGAGGACGAAGAACCGGTTCGGCTGGCCCTGCTCGGCCGGCCAGAACACCTGCGCCATCGTCACACCCTGGTCGAAGCCGGTGTTGCGGAACACGCCGAGGATCACCGAGTAGGTGCCGGCGGTTCGCCGCAGCGCCACCGGCTTCGACGCGCCGGTGAGCTCGTTGTACTCGGAGCGGTAGAAGCCGAGCACGTAGGAGCGCAGGTCGCGCTCGCGGGTGTCGGCGCCGGCGGCGCGGTTGTAGGCGATGCGGTTCGCCGGCACCAGGAGGGTGGTGAGCGCGTCGACGAACGTCGACTTGCCCGAGCCGTTCTCGCCGGTGACGAGGGTGTTCAGCCCGTCGAGTTGCAGCGTGCTGATCCGCTGGTCGAACGTGCCCCAGTTATAGACCTCGATGCGATGCAGGCGGAAGCCGGCCGCGGTGTCGTCGTCGGCGAAGTCGAGCAGCAGCGACTCACTCATCGGCGCCCGCCAGTCGCGACGTCGCCCGGTACTCGGCGAGACGTGCGTCGAAGTCGGCCATCCACTGCGCGTCGACGAACGCCTTGAGCACCCGGCGCACCTCGTAGCTCGGCTCCTCGCCACGCCGGCCGCGGGCGTGCAACTGGTGGAGGAAGCCGAGCTCGACGACCTTGTTGATGTCGGCCTCGACGCGCTCGCGCAGGCGCGCCTCGTTGGTCGACGACGGTTGGAACACCGCGACGAGGTCGACGATCCCGTCGCGGGTCAGCACGAGCCGGGCGTCGCCACCCTCGGTGTCGGCTTCGGCGAGCCGCTTGCGCAGCAGGGCGAGCAGCAGACTCACGCCGTGCGTCAGGCGTCGCCGGGACACCAGGCGAGGGAGCGCGTCGTCGGCCTCCTCGTCGGAACCGGGCGGCGTGCGCAGGAACGCGTAGCCCTCCGCGTCGTCCATGACCAGTTCGAGTCCGACCACGGCGACGTAGTCGCGCACCTGGCCCTGCAAGCGGCCGAGGGCCAGCCAGCGCGTCGGGTCGGTGGAGCGGTACACCACGCCCTTCAGCAGTGGCACGACGACGTGCCCGAGGTCGTTGCCGGCAATCGTCGTCGTCGACTCATCCACGGACGAACACCACCCGTGGCATGTCGACGGCGCGGGTGGCGTCGTCGTCGACGTCCCAGCTAATGCGGTCGCGCAGGTCGTCGAGAACGGCGCGCTCGAAGCGGTCGTCGGACACGTGCAGGTAGGCGACCAGCTCGGTGAGCCCGGCCGCGAGGGGGTAGCGCCGGCAGACGTCGGCCAAGGTGACCTGGGCGCGGTCGTCGAGCAGGTCGTTGACGTTGCCGGCGAGGATCATCGGGTCGACCGCGGTATCGGCGAACAGCGCGTCCAGCTCTGCCGCGTCGTCGCCGAGCAGGTCGCCAACCTGGATCGGTGCGCTCGCCTGCGCCGAGGCCAACCGGCGCTCCATGGGCAGCGAGATGTCGGCGCCGACGCTGGCGATGTCGGTGATGGCCCGCCGTGGCGGCTCGTCACGGATCGCCAGTGCGTGGCTCTCGATGGAGCGGATGATCTCGATGATCCGCCGGTTCTCCAGCCAGGCGCGGTCGTCAATGAACCGGCGCAGCTGCGCGGTGAGCGAGGCGACCATCCGCTGGGTGTGATCGCCGGCGTTGAACCAGTCGTGGTGCACCCGCCTGATCCGCCGGTCGGGATGGGTGGCGGCGACGGCGGGGAGTTGGGTGACGCGGTTCAGCCTGGCCGACAGCTCGTCTTGCCGGCTGACCGCGCTGAGCACGTCCCAGAACGCCCGGAAGCTGGCGCCCTGGTCGCTCGCCGCGATTACGTCGCGCTCGCCGAACACGTGGGCCAGCAACCCGCCCTTGGTGCCGTCCCACTGGGCGATGCGCTGGCGCACCGAACGGTCGAGGGCGCGGAAGTTCTCCTCGACCTGGCGGAAGTCGGTGAGCAGGTCGCGCGACAGGGAGACGAACTGTTGGAACCGCTCGGTGACAGCACGGTCGTCGAGCAGGCTGACGTCGCCGCCTTCGATGCGGGCGATCTCGGCGTCGAGCGCGGCGCGCCGCTGGCGCAGATCGGCGAGCCGCACGTCGGCGTTCGCGTCGGTGCCGACGTCGAGCTGGCGGAGCAGTTCGATCGCGGTGAGCAGCCGCGACTCGGTACCGACGAACGCCGTGTCGTCGAGCGCGGCGAGCCAT
>CAZMHG010000217.1:2317-5400 GCA_964565975.1 uncultured Ilumatobacteraceae bacterium
GCTGCCGAGCGGGTAGAAGCGGCGCACAAAGCCGCGCTCGTCGGAGGACCACTCAAGCAGGTACTCGCGCGCCGACTTTGAACCGGCGTCGCCGCCGCCGTGCAACACGTCGTCGAGCAGCACGATGGCCTCGTCCTCGGGCAGCGACCGGGCGTTCGGGGCGATGAACGCGTGATACAGGAACGTGATCGCCAGTGGCGCCCGCTCGTAGCGCAGCAGCCGCCAGCTCGGATGCCGGGCGCGCAGGTCGTCGAGCGAGCCGGGGTTGAACTGCATCGCCCAAGTATCGCAGTCGGGTGTCGCGGAGATTCGACGAGCTCGGCGCGGCGGCCTAACCCGGTGCCTCGACGCCTACTCGGCAAGCCTCACGACGACGTCCAACAGCTCAGACTCGCTCGCTGGGTCCCCGGCTGCTCCGAACGCTCCGTTACACCCACGCATGGGCTCGGGTCGACATTGTCGACCGTCAGCGCGATCACTCCAACAGTCCGACGGTCCTCGTCCGCGACCCGCACCTGTGCCGTGCCATCGCGAATCCACGCCGGCAGCTGCAGGGCGATTGTCAACTCAGGCGCGACCGCCCACGGCTCGTCATCGCCCACGCTTCGAAACGCTCGCAACGCGTCCTCGTCGGCGGCGGTCGGCGACGAATGGCGACGTTCGCGGGCGCGGCCCGTTCCGACATCCGGCTGTCAGGAGGTTCTCGCTGGCTTCGCCTTGAACGGCTTCGCGTTGGCGCCCATTCGTCGGATCCTGTCTCGATCGGCGTCGGACAACAGGCGCTGTCCTGACGCGCCGTAGCGACCCGACGCCTTCGGGGCATCAGGCTGCTGGCTGGCGACGGCGCTTGGGCACCCCGAGCACCGTGTCGGCCCACGCCCGCTCGTCGGCGGACATGGGTCCGGGCGCCTCGTCGCCCGCTCGGGCTCACGTCGGCGGGACGGGGCGGAGCAGCTTCAGTCGTGGAGCGTCGTCGGTCTCTTCGAAGGCGTTGGTGCTGCGGAGGTCGGCCTCGGCGCTGTCGTGGGTGGTCCAGTCGACCTGGGCGGTGTAGTCGTGGAGGAAGCGCAGTGCCTTGATGTAGACGCTCGGATCGTCGTCGCGGCTGAGACGGCGCAGCGCGCTGAGGTAGTCGCTGCGGAACCCGGTGGGCACGATGATCTTCGACTGGCGTCCGGCGACGAGCTCGGCGTTCATCATCACGCGGGCGATGCGTCCGTTGCCGTCGGGGAATGGGTGGACCTCGGAGACGAGGAACATCGTGTACACGGCTCGTTCCCAGGCCGTGTCGAGCTCGGCGAGCCGCCGCCAGCCCTCGCGCAGGGTGCCGTCGACGAGGGCGGGGTCGACGAACAGAGTCATGCCGGCCTGGTTCGGCAGTGTCTTGAACATGCCGGCAATCTCCGGTCGTCCACCCATGAGCGTGGCGTGGCGAGCCCGGAGCAGGTCGAGGAAGTCCTCGGGGTCCGTCGCTGTCCGGGTCATCTCCTCGGGCTCGGCGACGATCGCATACGTGCCGAGGATGTCGCGACTGTCCGCTGTCCGATTGGCGACCAGCGCGCCATCGAAGACGATGGACTTGGCCTCGTCGACGGTGAAGGTGGTGCCTTCGATGTAGTTGGAGAAGTACGCCTCCCAGAACGCCTGGACAGTGAACGCTGACGAGTCGGCAGTGAGCCCGTGGCGCGACTGGGGGGCCGCAGACCGCAGGGCGACGACGAGTGCGTCGAAGCGTTCGATGCGGTCGGGATCGAACGGGAGTCCGGCTTGGCGCGCGGCGAGCGCACGGTTCGACGTCGGGATCTGCTGGCTGCCGATCGCGGCGCCGATCTTTCGTCCGAGTGCGCCAATGAGGTCGGCCTCGACGCCGAGCTGCGGTCCGAGGCGCTCGGTCTGCCGTCGGTACTCGGTGAGTCGCTCCTCGCCCTCGAGCCGACAGAGCCGCTCGATCCAGGCGTCGATCTCGTGGTCGTCGAGCGTGCGCCGCGGGCGGCTACCGCGTGAACGGGACGGCCGCATGTTCTCGGCAAGTGCTCGTGCCCTCGATGCCTGCCAGAGTCCGCCCGGGAGCTGCAGGTCGCTGTCGAGGGGACCGACACCGCGGCGCGACAGCACGTCCAGGCCGGGCAACGCGAGCTCGCGGGGTCGGCTGTCGCGCGAGAGGTAAAGGTAGCCGTCGACCTTGCCGCCGGCGAGCGCGGAGCGGTCGGTGATGACGGCGTCGGGGAACTCGTGGCCGACGATCGTATGCCAGTGGCGAGCGACGACGGCCTCGGGGCTACGCGCGGTGTCGGTCGTGTAGATCCCGCGTGCGAGCGGGCGAAGGTCGCCGCGCCGTACCATGTCGCTGATGGTCTGCGACGGCATGTCGCCGGCGAACACGATCTCGTTATCCACGGATTTCTCCGATTCGAGCGGGGAAAGACGTGATTAGTGTACCATTGTGCGGGGAGATGCGCCGATAAGAGTGGCGTGGATGATCGTGCCCCTGTCGAGACCTGGTCACCGCTGCCGCCAGCCGCCGCGGCTCGAGCACGAAGCCGACCGACGGTTGAAGACAAAGGCCCCGCCGATATGGCAGGCCCGTCCCCCGGCCGCCGAAGCGACCGGGGGCTCTTCCAAGGGAGAACGAGACGAGCCGCGAAATGTCACGAAAATGGACCGGGTGCGACGTGACATTTCCGGCCGAGCTCGCTGCCGCGACGTCGCCGCCCGCCCTCCGGCCGCCTCGGCCTAGGACTGACTGCCGCCGACCTGGCGGTTCATGTTCCGTTTGAGCATCGACGGGGGTCGGCACCCCCGGATTCCCCGTCCATCGATCTCGCGTCCGCCCTGGTCAGCGACCTGATTGATCGCCATCGACCTCTGACGTTGGATTTCTACCCCACAGAACCCCTGGTAGATGGGCATGTAGGGCGTTGTGGAGTACCTGGGCCGATACCGAAACCCTCACTACCAGGGCCAACGCCTTCCCAGTCTGCTTGCACTCCCGACTGCGAAGGGCATGGCAGCCCGAAAGCGGGTGGTCGGCGAGTTCCAGCGATCAGCGCGCGGTGAGGGCAGCGTAGATGGTGGCGGGGCTG
>CAZMHG010000218.1:0-5381 GCA_964565975.1 uncultured Ilumatobacteraceae bacterium
ATGTCGCTGACGCCGAGCATCGCCGCGAGGTCGGTCACGCGCACCGCCGAACGCCGCCGGACCTCGGCCAGGATCAGGTCGTGGCGGCGGCGGGACAGCCCACGCGCGGACCCCTGCTCGCTGCCCTCTGGTTCGCGCGACATCACCGCAGGTTCGCGCACCGCGCTCCGAAAGTCAACAGATTCGAACAAACCCGGACACCTGATGTCGCCGGATGCGCGCCCATGGCCGCTCGCTGGCCCAGATTCGTCCAGGAATGTGCGAATTTCAAACACGGATCGCTTGACATTCCCGTCAGGCCGTGCGAAGTTGAGGCCGACCGCCGCTTCGACGAGGCGGCCAATCCACGAGGGGGATTTATGACCGAGAAGTACGAGACCTCACCGAGCCCGAGCGAGGTTGGTTTCAGCCTGGTCTCCCGGCGTACGTTGCTGGCCTCCGCAGCCGCGACCGCCGCCGGCGCAGCCCTGGTCGCCGGTGCCGCACACGCGACGTCGGGCACGACGGCCGCCACGACCGCGGCCAGCGGCGGTGGCGATCTGGGCGAGGTGACCTTCGGTTCGAACTACTCCGGCGACAAGCCGAAGGCCGCAATGGAAGCGACCATCGCCGCCACCGGCCTGAACGTGAAGATCAACACGGTCGACAACAACACGTACCAGGAGAACTTCAACACCTACGTGCAGCAGCCGGACGACGTGTTCTGCTGGTTCGCCGGCTACCGCATGCGCGCCTTCGCCAAGAAGGGCGTGCTCGGCGACCTCAGCGACATCTGGGCGACGAAGACCGACGCCGCAGCAAGCTTCAAGGACGCCTCCACCGCCGACGGCAAGCAGTACCTGATGCCGATGTACTTCTACCCGTGGGCCGTGATGTACCGCGAGAGCCTGTGGAAGGAGAAGGGCTACGCCGTTCCGGCGAAGTGGGACGATCTGCTGGCGCTGTGCGAGAAGATGAAGGCCGACGGGATCACCCCGTTCGCCGCCGTCAACGACGGCAAGTGGCCGCAGATGGGCACGTTCGACGCGATCAACTGCCGGATGAACGGGTACCAGTTCCACGTCGACCTGATGGCCGGCAAGGAGTCGTGGACCGGCGACAAGGTCAAGGCCGTGTTCGAGAACTGGAAGAAGCTGCTGCCCTACTACCAGGAGGGCGTCAACTCGAACCAGGTCTCCGACGGCGCAACAGCGATCGCCGACAAGTCGCACGGGATGATCCTGATCGGCACGTTCCTGACCGAGAACTTCGACCCGACCAAGGACCCCGAGGCGCAGGCGATCATCGACGACATCTCGTTCTTCCCGTTCCCGGAGATGAACGCCGAGTTCGGCCAGGACACGGTGGAGGCACCGATCGACGGCTTCTTGATGGCCCCCAAGCCGAAGAACGAGGCCGGCGCCAAGGCGCTGGTCACCGCGCTCGGCGGCGTCGCGGCGATCACGGCGTATCTCGACGTCAACCCGGGGAACATCGCCGTGAACTCGGGCTACGACACGTCGAAGTACAGCAAGCTGTCGAAGATGTCGATCGAGCTGGTCAGCAACGCCAAGCACATCACCCAGTTCCTCGACCGCGACACCGATCCGGACTTCGCCGCCAAGGTCATGGGCCAGGCGCTGGCCGACTTCATCGACGCTCCCGACACGATCGACAAGATCCTCGAGGACGTCGAAGCCAAGGCCAAGACGTACACCTTCGAGTGATCGTTCGGTAATCGTTCCCCCGACGACAGCGGCGCCCCTGTAACCAGGGGCGCCGCTTGTCATGAGTAGGAGACTTCGCCCATGACGGACCTCGGTACCCCCACCTCTGCGGCGGCCCTGCCAGAGGCCGCCGTGAAACGCCCGACACCGAAACGCCGCAAGCTCGCCCAGTTGAGCGGTCGCGATCGCTGGGTGCTCGGTCTGATGGTCGGCGTGCCCGCCTTCGTGCACATCGTCCTGGTGTGGATCCCGGCGCTGCTGACCGCGCTGCTGTCGTTCATGAAGTGGGACAACATCACGCCGGTCAAGACGGCCGACTGGGTGGGGCTCGACAACTACCGGCAGATCTTCACCACCTTCGGCGGCAATCTCTACCCGGCCCTGTTCAACAACCTGCTGCTGATCATCTGGCTGTTCGTCTGTTCGGCGATCGGCATCGCCTTCGCCTATCTGCTGGACAAGAACATCAAGGGCACCCGCGTGTACCAGAGCGTGTTCTACCTGCCGGTGGTGCTGTCGATGGCGATCGTCGGCTACGTCTGGCAGTCGACGATGTTCCACAAGAAGTTCGGCTTGTTGAACATCCTCTGGCCGGGCAAGCCGATCGACTTCATCGCCGACCGCAAGTTCCTGTTCGTGCTGCACATCGGGCACTACGACCTGGGCCTGACCCGCAACTTCGCGGCCCTGCTGTTGGCCATGGCCTGGCGCCACATCGGCTACATCATGGTCATCTACCTCGCCGGGTTGAAGAGCTTCGACCCGTCGCTGCGCGAGGCCGCGGCGATCGACGGATGCTCCGAATGGCAGACCTTCCGGCGGGTGGTGTTCCCCGGGCTGAAGCCGATCAACGTGGTCATCTGCGTGATCACGATCATCGAGGCGCTGCGGGCCTACGACATCGTCGCCGCATTGAAGACGCCGCGCGGCACGGAGGTGATGGGCACCCTCGTCACCGGCAGCCTCACCGGCGAAGGCGGCGGCCGCGTCGGCATCGGCTCGGCATACGGCATGGTCCTGTTCATGCTGTGCATCGGGTTCATCATCTGGTACGTCAGCAACAACTTCCGGAGCCGTGAGACATGAGCACCAACCAGGTCGGCATGACCAAGCGCAACCGGTTCGTCCTCACGACGATGCTCGCCGTGCTCGCCGTGGCGTGGATGGTGCCGTTGGCCACGGCGATCTACTCGTCGTTCCGCGACTACCGCTCCGACACGTTGAAGAACGGCGTGTTCTCGTTGCCCACCCGGCTGACGCTCGACAACTACCGCGGCGCGTTCAAGCAGGCCGATCTGTGGCGGCACCTGGGCAACACGATGTTCATCACCATCCCGGCGATGATCCTGATCCTGTTCTTCTCCAGCCTGGTGGCCTACGCCTGCACCCGGTACAGCTGGAAGTTCAACGTGTTCTTCCTGATCCTGTTCACGATGGGCAACCTGATGCCGGCACAGGTGATCTTCCAGCCGTTGTTCCGGATCTTCCTCAACACCAAGTGGCCCGACGTGCTCAGCGACACCGACACCGGCTCGCTGCTGGGCACGAAGGTCGCCGTGATCTTCATCCACGTCGCCTTCCAGACCGGGTTCTGCACGTTCGTGCTGTCCAACTACATGAAGACGATCCCCAAGGAGTTGGGCGAGGCCGCGCTGGTCGACGGCGCGTCGGTGTGGCGCCAGTACTGGCAGATCATCCTGCCGTTGTGCCGCCCAGCGTTCGCCGCGCTGGCCACGCTGGAGTTCACCTGGCTGTACAACGACTTCTTCTGGGGCAACGTGATGCTCAACCAGGGAGCGGAAAAGCCGATCACCGCGTCGATCCTGCAACTCAGCGGGCAGTACTTCAGTGACTACAATCTGGTCGCCGCAGCCTCACTGCTGATCGCGCTCCCCACGGTGATCATCTACTTCGCCCTGCAGAAGCACTTCATCAGCGGGCTGACGCTCGGCGCCAACAAGGGCTGACAGGCCCGCGTGGTGCCGCCGGCTCAGCCCTCGCCGCAGCCGTCAACCGACGTCAGATGGTCCAGCACCCGCCCGGCGATCGCGCCGAGCTGCTGTACCTGTGCCGGTGTCAGCTGGTCGAGGAAGTGCTCGCGCACCGTGGTCACGTGACCGGGCGCGGCGTCCTCGATCGCGCTGCGCCCACGGTTGGTCACCTGGACGAACCAGCCGCGCCGGTCGGTCGGGCACTGCGTCTTGACCACCAGCCCCCTGGTGACCATGCGCGCCACGTGATGCGACAGGCGGCTGGTCTCCCAGCCAAGCGCCCTGGCCATCTCTGCGACACGACCGCGGTCACCCGGCTGCGAGGTCAGGTAGGCCAGCACGGTGTAATCCTGATAGGACAGCTCGCTGTCGGCCAGCTGCCGCCCGAGGAGCGCGTTGAGCTGGAGGTTCATCAGCGTCAATCGCCGCCACGTCTCCGCTTCTCGTGCATCGAGCCAGCGCGTCACGACATCCAAGGTAGTCGTTCGCTGCCGAAGGTTGACACATCATCAACGACTGCTACGATATTGACATGTCAACTTCATCGCTGATGCCTGCCACGGCTGTCGGCCACGGCAGCCCGATGAACGCGCTCGAGACGAACCGCTACACCACCGGCTGGTCCGAGTACGCGGCGACCGTTCCCGCACCGAGGGCGATCCTGGCGATCTCGGCGCACTGGTACGTCAACGCCGCGGTCGTCACCGCGATGGCCGCCCCGCCGACGATTCACGACTTCTACGGGTTCCCCGAGGAGCTGTTCGCCTACCAGTACCCGGCACCAGGCGCGCCCGACCTGGCCGGCGAGATCGCCGAGATCGTCAAGCCGATCTGGATCGGACAAGACCGCGACAGTTGGGGCCTCGATCACGGCACGTGGTCCGTGCTGGCCCACATGTTCCCCGGCGCGCAGATCCCCGTCGTCCAGCTGTCGATCGACGCGACCAAGTCGTTCGAGGATCACGTCGCGCTCGGCGCCGCGCTCGCACCACTGCGCCAACGCGGCGTCCTGGTCGTCGCCAGCGGCAACGTGGTGCACAACTTGCGCGCCATCCAATGGAACCTCCCCGACGCCGGCGAGCCATGGGCCGTGGCGTTCGACGACGCGGCGCGCGAGGTGTTCACCACCAACCCGGGTGATGCCGCCTCGCTGGCCGAGCACCCGCACTTTCGCGCCGCGGCGCCCACGCCCGATCACTTCATCCCGTTCCTGTACACGGCCGGGCTTGCCGCCGCGGCCGGCACCACGCTGCGGCCGTACAACGCCGGCTGCGCGA
This sequence comes from uncultured Ilumatobacteraceae bacterium, assembly GCA_964565975.1. Taxonomy (GTDB): domain Bacteria; phylum Actinomycetota; class Acidimicrobiia; order Acidimicrobiales; family Ilumatobacteraceae; genus JAKOUY01. The sequence goes on from CAZMHG010000218.1 coordinate 4,975, forward strand.
TGGGTTCGTTGTCGATGACGTCCTATGCGCTGAACTAGCGCTTCGCTCCGCACCATCTCCCAGCCCGTCTTCCCAGCCCGAAAGGCCGTCCCGTGTCCGACCCCACCTCCTCGTCCCTGCCGGTTCTCGGCGTGATCACCGCCAGCACCCGACCTGGGCGGGTCGGCCGCAGGGTCGCCGACTGGTTCGTCGGCGTCGCCGCGGCCGACGGGCGATTCGACGTCCGCGACCTCGATCTGGCGACGATCGATCTGCCGCTGCTCAACGAACCGTTCCCGCCGGCGATGCGCAAGTACACCCTCGACCACACCAAGGCGTGGAGCGAGACGATCACGCGCCTCGACGGCGTGGTGCTGGTGATGCCCGAGTACAACGGCGGGTACAGCGCGCCGCTGAAGAACGCGCTC
>CAZMHG010000219.1:0-3611 GCA_964565975.1 uncultured Ilumatobacteraceae bacterium
GCGCCGCGCTACCACCCCGCGTTCCGCTACGCCGCGCCCAGCCGCAAGGAGATCGGCATCCCGACGGTGTTCAACATCCTCGGCCCGATGGCCAACCCCGGCCGGGTCCGGCGGAACATGATCGGCACGGCCAACCCGGCGATGGCCGAGCGGATGCTCGCCTCGCTACGCCTTCACGGCTCGGTCAAGGCGTGGGTCGTGCACGGCGGGGGACTGGACGAGCTGACCACCACCGGCCCGTCCACGGTGCTCGCCCTCGACGTGGATCACGTCCGCTCGTTCACCGTCGACCCGGTCGCCCTCGGGCTGGCGCCGGCGGTGCCCGAGGAGCTCGTCGGCGGCACGCCGGACGTCAACGCCGACTACGTGCGGCGCGTGTTCGACGGCGAGCACGGCGCGCATCGCAACATCGTGCTGCTCAACGCTGCCGCCGGACTGGTCGTCGGCGATCGCTGCGCGACCCTCGACGAAGGCCTGGCGATCGCCGCCGAGACGATCGACTCCGGCGCCGCGGCGCAGCTGCTGGCCGACGCGGTGCGCGTCTCGCAGGAGGCCGCGGCGACGTTCGGGCACTGACCCGCGGCACGCCCCAGCCGCTCATGGCAATCGTCAGTGTTCCGGCCTCGACGGCCAACATCGGTGCGGGGTTCGACGCGCTCGGCATCGGCCTGGAGCTGCGCGCCGTGCTCGGCACCGAGGACGCGCCGCCCGTCGACCGCGCCGCACCGGCCGACGCGCGACACCCTGCCACGATCGCCTTTCGTGCCGCGGGCGGCGTCGGCGGGGTGTGGGTCCGTTCGCCGATCCCGTCGGGGCGCGGGCTCGGCTTCAGCGGGGCGGTCAGGGTCGGTGGTGCAGCGCTCGCCCATCTCCAACGCGGCGGGTCCGACGCCTGGGCGACCGCCAGGACGGAGGCGTTGCGTGTGGCCGTCGAACTGGAGGGTCACCCGGAGAACGCCGCGGCCTCGATGTACGGCGGCCTTGTGGTCGCCGCCGGCGGGCACGTCGTGCCCGTGCGCCTGGGGCTCGACGCCGTCGTGGTCGCCTGGATACCGGACGCCGTCGAGACGTCGACCGATGTCAGCCGCCGGGACCTCCCCGACGCGGTCGCCTTCGACGATGCAGTGTTCAACGTGGGGCGGGCAAGCCTGGCGGTCGCCGCGCTGGCGACCGGGGACGCGGCCGCGCTGCGTGCCGCGACCCAGGACCGTCTGCACCAGGACCGCCGATTGGCCCGGGTTGGCGCGACGCGCGACGCGCTGGACGCGGCACTTGCCAGCCCGGCGCTGGCCGCGTGGTTGAGCGGCAGCGGCCCGACGATCGCCGCGCTGTGCCGGCCGCAGGACGCGCAGGCTGTCGCTGCCAGCCTGCCCGCCGGTGGGCAGGTCAAAGTGCTGGACGTGGCGGCGAACGGTGTCGACGTGCTTGCCGACTGACACGCCGCGGAGGCACCGGCGGGCGCGGTGGCTGGTTCAGGCGGCGAGCCGCTGGGGGACCCGGACGGCCGGGAACCGGCTGGCCCACACGCCGTCGCACCACATCAGCGTGGGCGGGCGCCGGCGCTCGACCGCACGGGCGAGCACGAGCATCTCGTCGACGGCTTCGCGCTCGACGGCCGACCCGTCGCCGACCACCGGCGGCCCGACGTCGAGCGGCAGCTCGAGCTGGCCGTCGGTGGCATAGGACTGCAGCACGCCGCCGACGATGCGGACCTGCGTCGTGCCGAGATCGAGGCGAACCTCGCCGGCGCGCCGCAAGCGGTCGACCCGACGCTGGCGGACCACCGCCTGAGCGAAGGCCTGGGCGCGGTCGCGGACCAGCGCGGCCTCCTCGAAACGTCGCTGCCCGGCGAGCTCGGACATGCGTGCCGCCAGCTGGTCGACGACGAACTGCGGGTCGTCGGTGACGACGCGCTGCACGGTGGCGACCAGCGCGGCGTACTCACGCGGGTCGGCGTTTCCGGAGCACGGGCAGTGTGCCCGGCCGAGCTGATGCGCCGTACACGTCGGCGTGCCGGCGGCGGGCCGGAAGCGGGCGCCCAGCCGGGCGGTGCAGCGCCGCAACGGGAACACGCTGTGCAGCGCGTCGATCACCAGGGACGCCGGCGCACGCGACGGCAGCGGACCGATGAACCAGCCGGGGCCGCCGGGCGAACGGGTGATCGTCAGCCGCGGCCACGGTTCGTTGGTCGTCAGGCGGACGTAGCAGTAGCGGTCCCAGCCGGTTCCGGCGGCGTTGTAACGCGGTCGGAGCGTGCGCAAGAGGCGCGCCTCGAGCACCTCGGCGACCAACACGTCGGGTGTGACGACGTGCTGCACGCTGGCTGCCTCGCGCAGCATCGGGCCGACCTTGCGGCGGTCCTCGCTGCCGAAGTAGCTGCGAACCCGGCTGCGCAGGTTGGTCGCCTTGCCGACGTACAGCACCTCGCCCCGCGCGTCGCGGAAGGTGTACACGCCGGGCGAGCGGGGCAGGTTGTTGGTCATCCGCAGCTTGGCCACCTGCGGATGGCTGCCGAGGCGGGGGAGGGCGATCAGGTCGTCCAACCCGAGCACTCCCCACGCGGCCGCCCGTTCGAGGAGCACGTGCAGCAGTTCGGGGGTCGCCATCGCGTCGTCGAAGGCGCGATGGGTGGGCCGGGTGGTCAGCCGGAACCGGTTGGCCAGCGTGCCGAGCCGGCAGTCGGGGACCTCGTCGCGCACCAGGCGCCTGGCCAGCGGGAGCGTGTCGACGACCGTGTGGTCGAGCGGCGCGTCGCCGCGGCGGTGGCGCGCCGCGTCGAGGAACGAGATGTCGAAGCGCACGTTGTGGCCGACGAGGACGCAGCCGCGGGCGAACTCGTCGAATGCCGGGAGCACCTGCTCGATGCGTGGCGCGCTGGCGACCATCGACTCGGTGATGCCGGTGAGCACCGTGATCGACGGGGGGATGCGTGTGCCGGGATTGACCATCGTGTGGAAGGTGCCCTGCTGGATGCCGCCGCGCACCTTCACCGCGCCCAGCTCGGTGATGCCGTCGGCCAGCCGGTCGCTGCCCGTGGTCTCGATGTCCAGCACGCAGAACGTGACGTCGGCCAGCGGTGTGCCGAGGTCGTCGAGCGATCGCTGCACGTACTGGCCGGCCATGGGCCGACCAGTAGACCACCGAACGTCCGTTCGTGTCAAGAACGTCAGTTCGACGCGGGGTGTGCTCGGCCGGGCGAGATCGGCGCGGTCCAGCCCGCGCGCCGTCGGGTCGGTACGGTGGCGCCGGTGGAGCACGACGACGCGGCGATCCCGGACCAGGCGCTGCGTTCGGCGTTGGAGTTCGCCGTCGGCGTCGCCGCCCGGCGTGCCGCGCTGCGGCCACCGCTGCCGGTACCGGCCCCGTTTCGGTCGTGGTTGCGCCAGCGCCGCCTGCCCAACGCCGCGCTGGGCAAGGTGCGTGCCGCGCTCGTCGCCGACGGCGCCTTCCGGGCGTCGGTCGCCGACGAGGCCAACCCGGCGATGGTCGACGAGATCGGCCGGGTCTGGCTGGCGCACGACGAGGACTGGCGCGATCGGGTCGCCGAGCTGCTCGCCGGTGGCGATGCCGCCGGGGGCGGTGCGCTGCGCCGCGAAGGCCAGCGGCGCCAG
>CAZMHG010000219.1:3621-5374 GCA_964565975.1 uncultured Ilumatobacteraceae bacterium
TAGGTCGGCGAGCTCACCGTGGCGAACGCCCAGCTGCGCCGCGTGGGCTTGCGGGCACGTGACGTGATCGAACGGCTCGGCTAGTAGATCGCCATCCTCGGCCGGGACCTGGCCGAGACCAACGCGGCGAACCGCGCCGCGGCCGCCGATCACGCGCGGGTGCTCCACCGGCTGCACGCTTCCGTCGCCGCAGCGCACGCCCAGGCCGACGCGGCGCGCACCGAGCGCGATGCGCTGCGGTCCGAGCTCGATCGTGCGCAGGCGGCGCGGGACGCTGCGCTGGCCCGTGCCGCCGACGACGCGTCGACCCGCCGCGCAACGCCCACGCCCGGGCCGGAGATGGCGTCGCTCGTGCCCGACGCCGTGCCGCTGGCGGCGCGCCGGCGCCGCGAGCCGATGGGCCTGCCCGGTGGCCTGGCCGAGCACTCGACTGCCGCGGCGGAGTACCTGATGGCCGCCCCGTCGATGGTCGTCCTGGTGGACGGGTACAACGCGGCCAAGCTCGGCTGGCCAGGACTGGACCTGCGCGGCCAGCGCGAGCAGGTGATCCACGCCGCCGAGCGTGTCGCCCGGCGGTGGGGCACCAGCCTGACCGTCGTGTTCGACGGGGCGGATGTCCTGGGTGGGTCGACGCGCCATCGCCGGCTGATCTCGGTGGCCTACTCGCCGGCCGGCCAGACCGCCGACGACGACATCCGTGCCCGCGTCGCCCACGTCCCGGTGGATCGGCCGATCACCGTGGTGACCAACGACGCGGCGATCGTCGCCGACGTGCGCCGCGCCGGTTGCCGGACGTTGCCGAGCGACGTGTGGCTGTCGATCGCCCACCGCTAGCGCGCCGCGGGGCCGGATAAGGTGCGCGGATGACCATCCTCGGGCTGGAGCACTACAACGTGCTGACCAACGACCTCGCCGGGACGGTCGCCTTCTACCGCGAGGTGCTCGGCATGGACGCCGGCGACCGGCCGTCGTTCGGGTTTCCCGGGGCGTGGGTCTACGCCGGTGGGCGCGCGGTGCTGCACCTGGTGGGCGACCCCGATTCGCCGCCGCCGGGCACCGGGTCGATCGACCACATCGCCCTCGAGGCCAGCGGGTACGACGACGTGCTTGCCGTGGTGCGCACGCGTGGTCTGGCGCATCGCACCGGCGACTACCGGCCGGCGATGAACCTGCGCCAGATCTTCATCCACGACCCCAACGGAGTGCAGCTGGAGCTCAACTTCCGCGGCGACTGAACGGTGGCCGCGGTGGCGCGGCACCCGTCAGCGGCTGAGCTCGTGCTCCAGCGCTTCCAGCTCGGCGCCGCCGGCCATCAACTTGGTCATCTCGGTCTGGGTCAGCTCGGCCTTGGCGAAGTCGCCCAGGCTGCGGCCGCGGTTGAGCAGCAGGAACCGATCGCCGACCAGGTAGGCGTGGCTCGGGTTGTGGGTGATGAAGATCACGCCAAGCCCGCGCTGCGCCGCGGCGCGCACGTAGCGCAGCACGACGCCCGACTGCTTGACACCCAGGGCCGAGGTCGGCTCGTCGAGGATCAGCACCCGTGCACCGAAGAACACGGCACGGGCGATCGCCACGGACTGACGCTCGCCGCCCGACAGCGTGCCGACCGGCTGGTCGACGTCGCGCAGGTCGATGCCCATCAGCTTCATCTCGGACTTCGCCGTGTCACGCATGTAGTGGCTGCGCATGATCAGCCCGAGACGCATCGGCTCGGCGCCGAGGAAGAAGTTGCGCCACACCGACAACAGCGGCG
>CAZMHG010000220.1:0-5363 GCA_964565975.1 uncultured Ilumatobacteraceae bacterium
AGGTGCTTGAGCGCCTCGCGGCGGCTGAGCCCGGACAGCTGCCCCGCGTGGGCGTCGACGAAGTGCCGGACCCACGCGGCGTCGGTGTAGGCGTACTCGCGCAGCGCCCAGCCGATCGCCTTGCGGACGAAGAACTCGCCGCCGAACCGGCTGCCCTGAAGGTTGCCCTGGATGATGGTCGCGAGGATCGCCGTGTCGGTGTCGAGCTTGTAGCTGTGTTGGTGCAGGATCGCCGTGCGGCGCAGCCACATGTCGTCGCACTGCGCCCACGCCAGCATGCGCGCCGACTCGTCGCCCCGGATGCCCCGCACGATCGGCCCGACGCGGCGGATGGCGATCTCGTCCACGTAGTCCCACCATGCGCCGGTGGTGATCATGTGCGCGTACAGCGGCATCATCGCCGAGTCCTGCCAGGCGCGCATGCCCCGATGACCGGTCACCCCGATCGCCACGTACCGCTGCTCACGGTGCGTCGCCTCGTCCCACAGCTGGCGGACGGTCTGCTCCAGCACCACGCGATCCCAGCGCGCCGCTGCGTCGGCGAACGCCGGGCGCATCATCCGGCGCAGGACGGCCGTCGTCACCCCGTGGTACGGCATCGCCGACTTCATGTACGCCTGCTGGCCCCGAGCGCGCTCGGGATCGTTGGCGGCGACGAGCGCGTCGACCACACCCTGGATCCACGCCCGATCCACCAGATCCCCGGCCACCACCCGACGATACGCGCACGCCCGCAGGCGGGCTGGCGCGGTGTGGCACAGTGACCCGATGGGGGTGCCGGCCGACTCGGACGCGATCGTCCTCGCCGGGGGACGCTCGGTGCGCTTCGGGGGCGACAAGATCGCCGCACGCCTCGGCGACCGAGCGGTGCTCGACTGGGTGCTCGACGCCGTGCGCACCTGCGCGGCGGTCGTCGTCGCCGGTCCGCCGCGCCCCACCGGTCGGCCCGTGCGGTTCGTCACCGAGGAGCCGCCGTTCGGCGGGCCGCTGGCCGGGGTCGCTGCCGCGATCGTGCACGTCGAACGTCCCCTGGTGTGGCTGGTCGCCGGGGACCAGCCGCTGTTCGCCGGGGCGATGCCCGCACTCCGCCAGGCGATCGAGGCGGCGCCGGCGGCCGACGCATGTCTGCTCACCGACCGCGACGGGCGGCGCAGGTACCTGTCGGCGCTGTGGCGCACGGAGGCGCTGCGCCGGCGCATCCGGGCGACGACGCCGCACGACGGCGGGCCGGCACGCGTGCTGTACGACGATGTCAAGAGCATCGAGGTGGTCGACGCCGGGGACTGGTCGGCCGACTGCGACACGGCAGCCGACCTGGAGCGACTCCGCCTCCACGTTGCGACGACCGGCCTCCGTCCCGGTGCAACCGGCCCGCCGATCCGGGCGTAGCTTCCACCCATCGTCGGTGCACGTGGGCACGCGCGAGCACGAGGGGGGACCATGCAGCTACAGCAGGGACAGGTGGCGGTGGTCACCGGCGCCGCGAGCGGGATCGGCGCAGCCCTCACCGAGCGCTTCGCCGCAGCGGGCCTACGCATCGTGCTGGCCGACGTCCAAGCGGACGCGCTCCACGCGCAGGTCGACAAGATCCGCGCCATGGGCGTCCCAGCGATCGGCGTGCTCACGGACGTCAGCAAGGCCGAGCAGGTCCACGCGCTGTGCGAGCAGACCGTGGCCACCTTCGGCGGCGTCCAGATCGTGTGCAACAACGCCGGCGTGGCCAGCCCGGCCGACCCGTGGTTCGGTCCGATCGAGTCGTGGGAGTGGGTGGTCGGCGTCAACTTCTGGGGTGTCGTGCACGGCGTGCGCACGTTCCTGCCGCACCTCGTCGGGGGCGGGCACATCGTCAACACCGCCTCGATCGCTGGGCTGATGCCGGGCTTCGCGCCGTCGTACGACGCCTCGAAGCACGCCGTGGTGGCGATGACCGAGCACCTGTTCCACGCGATGCAGATCGCCGGCCTCCCGATCGGCGTCAGCGTGCTGTGCCCCGGCTGGGTGCGCACGCAGATCATGGACGCCGACCGCAACTACGCCGGGCCGGCGTCCGAGCCGCTGCCCAGCCAGCGCGTCGCGTCGGACTACGTGCGCCGGGCGATCGCCGAGGGCATGTCCCCTGCCAGGGTCGCCGACGAGGTCGCCGCGGCGATCGAGGCCAACCGATACTGGGTGATCCTGGGCGACGATTTCCTCGAGCTGTGTGCCGAGCGCTGGTCGACCGTCGCCGACCGCCTCGACCCGGTCGTTCCGGAGAACACGCCGGGCATGCCGCCGCGCACCCAGCTGATGGCCGAGATCCGCGCCGCACTCGGCGTGCCAGCGGCCCCGCCCAGTAACTTGCCGGAATGAGCACCTACCGCCCGCAACAGGTCGTCGCCTCGCTCCGCGAGCTCGCTGCCAGGACCGGTGGACCCGACGGCAGCAGGCGGTTGTGCTGGACGCCCGATTGGCTGGAGGCCCGCAACCTGCTGCGCGAAAGCCTGGCGACGCTGCCCGTCGCGGTCGACACGGACGCCGCCGGCAACCTGTGGGCGGTGCTTGAAGGCGATTCGCCCGACACGCTGCTCGTCGGCAGCCACCTGGACAGCGTGCCCAAGGGTGGCTGGCTCGACGGCGCGCTCGGGGTGATGTCCGGCCTGGAACTGCTCCACGCGCTCGCCGCCGACGGCACGCCGCCGGTCACCGTCGCCCTGGTCGACTGGGCCGACGAGGAAGGCGCCCGCTTCAGCCGCAGCCTGTTCGGCAGCGGCGCGACGATGGGCACCCTCGACGTCGAGGTCCTGCGCGGCCTGAAGGACAAAGACGGCGGCGCACTCCCCGAGATCCTCGCTGCGCACGGCGTCGACATCGACAACCTCGACGCCGCCCAGGCACGGATGGACAACGTCAAGGCCTACGTCGAGGTGCACATCGAGCAGGGTCCGGTCCTCGAAGCGCTCGGCAAGGGCATCGCCACCGTATCCGGGACGAAGGGCATCGAGCGCGAGTACCTCACGTTCCGCGGCCAGGCGGCGCACGCCGGAACGATGCCGATGCACATGCGCCGCGACAGCTTTCGTGCCGCGTCACGCTTCGCCCTGGAGCTCGCCGACATCGGGGAGCGCCACGACGGCGTGACCACGGTCGGGTACGCGGCATGCAAGCCCGGCGTCGTCACCGCGGTCGCCGGCGAGACGCGGATCACGATGGACATGCGCCACATCGACGCCGTGCCCCTGCAGGCGATGTTCGACGAGGCCCACGACGCCGCCGAGCGCGCCGCGCAGGCCGAGGGCTGCACCGTCGAGTGGGAGCACATCTTCCGCATCCCCCCGATGCCGTTCCACCCCAGGCTGCTCGAAGCGGCGCGGGCCAGCGTGCGCGCCGTCGAGGGTCACGACGTCGAGATCCCCAGCGGCGCGCTGCACGACGCCAGCGAGATGGCCCGCCGGATCCCCACCGTGATGATCTTCTCCTCGTCGACCGCCGGGCTGAGCCACACCAAGGAGGAGGACACCCCCGACGAGCATCTGGAGATGGCCGCCGAGGCGTTCGAGCGGACCTGCCGCCAAGCGATCGAGCTGATCGCGACGGGCGCGCTGTGAGCTTCCCCGAGGTCGTCGACCCGGCCGAGGTCGGCCTCGACGCCGAACGCCTGCAGCGCATCGACACCCACTTCCGCCGTTACGTCGACGACGAGCGTCTGCCCGGCTGGCTGATCACCGTCGCCCGCCACGGCAAGCTGGCGCACCTGTCGACCTACGGCTGGCGCGACGTCGAGGCCCAGCTGCCCGTCGAGCACGACACGATCTTCCGCATCTTCTCGATGTCCAAACCGATCACCACCGTCGCGCTGATGATGCTGTGGGAAGAGGGCGCCTTCGAGCTGAAGGATCCGGTCCACCAGTTCATCCCCGCGTTTCGCGACACCCCGGTGTACCGCGGCGGCTCCTCGCTGAAGCCCGAGCTCGAACCGCAGCGTTCGCCGATGCTCGTCTGGCACCTGCTGTCGCACACCGCCGGCCTGACCTACGGGTTCATGCAGGCCCATCCGTGCGATGCGATCTACCGGGCGCGCGGCTACGAGTGGAGCACCCCGAAGGACATGGACCTGGAAGCCGTGTGCAACGACCTGGCGACGATGCCGCTGGTGTTCCAACCGGGCACCGAGTGGAACTACTCGATGGCCACCGACGTCGTCGGCCGGCTCGTGGAGGTGCTGTCCGGGCAGACGCTCGACGAGTTCGTCCGCCAGCGGATCACCGGCCCGCTCGGCATGGTCGACACCGAGTTCTGGGTGCCGCAGGACAAGCAGTCACGCCTCGGCGGGCTGTACGTGCCCAACCCGGTCCAGCACCGCAGGCGCGTGCGGATGGACTCGCTTGGCAAGACGCTGCCGACTCGCCCGACGTTCATCGGCGGCGGGGGCGGCATGGCCGGGACCGCGCCCGACTACTTGCGGTTCATCGAGATGCTCCGCCGCGGCGGCGAGTTGGACGGCGTGCGCCTGCTCTCGCCGCGCACCGTGCAGTACATGACCAGCAACCACTTGCCGGGCAACGTCGACCTGACGGCGTTCGGACGGTCGTTGTTCGCCGAGACCACCTTCGACGGCGTCGGCTTCGGCCTCGGGTTCAGCGTCGAGCTGGACCCGGTGGCGACCAAGGTGCCGGGGAGCCCCGGCGAGTACGGCTGGGGTGGCGCCGCGTCCACCGCGTTCTGGATCGACCCCGTCGACGACCTGACGGTGCAGTTCATGACCCAGTTGCTCCCAAGCAGCACCTGGCCGATCCGCAGCCAGCTCAAGCAACTCGTCCATCAGGCGCTGCTCGACTGAGGTTGGGCCGTCGCATCGCCGCTCGCGGTGATGCTCAGCCGGTCATTGCCGATCCGATGACGGCACGCCGATCGGCGCCGGCGTCCCAGCCGTCGCGGGAACGCCTGATCGCCTGGGCGTGGCCGAACTCGCCGCTCCACGCCGTGCGCGGGCTGACGCGGTGGCCGCGATCGGCCAGGCCGGTGAACCACGCCGGCGATGCCTGACCTTCGACGGACAGACCCGGCCCGCCAGCCGACGTCCACGTGTCGAACCCGGTGGACGCCCCGTGCAACGCCCAGCGCCCGGCGTCCAGCGCATCCTGCGCGCCCTGCTCGGCGGCGAACAGGCGCGCCGCGAGTTGAAGCAGGACCTGCGGTTGGGCGTCGCCGCCCATCGTGCCGAAGACGGTGTCCAGCTCGCCGGCGCGGGTCGCCAGCGCGGGGCAGAGCGTGTGCGGCGGTCGTGCCCCGCCGCGCAGCTCGGCGGGGTGGCCGGCGTCGAGACTGAAGCCGATGCCGCGGTTGTGCAGGTTGACGCCCGTCGACGGCTCGACCAGCCACGAGCC
>CAZMHG010000221.1:0-5352 GCA_964565975.1 uncultured Ilumatobacteraceae bacterium
GGCTACGGTGGGCGGTGCCAGGCACGGCCGACGAACAGGGGGTGCCATGCGTGTCAGTGAACTGATCGACATGCTCAAGGATCAGCCGCAGGACGCCGAGGTCGAGCTGGCCATCGTCGCCCCGCTTGCTGACGAGAACGACGACGACATCACCGTCGACCGCTACCCGGTCGAGGGTCTGCTGCCGTGGCAGGACGACGAGTCCGACGATCCCGACGACGGGCTGGTGATCTGGCTCGTCGGTGGCGAGGAAGACGACGTCGACGCCTTCCTCGACGCGATCGAGCAGGGCGAGCACGACCACGAGGGTCACGAACACTCGGCCGACGGCGTCCACGACCACGACCACTGAGGCCGGTGGCCAATGAGCAACGGTGACGTGCTCAGCCAGACCGACACGATCATGTGGACGGCCGAGGCCGACCCACTGCTGCGCTCGACGATCCTGGGCGTGATGCTGTTCGACGCGTTGCCCGACTGGGACGCGCTGCGCGAGCGTGTCGCCTACGCCGTCGAGCGGGTTCCGGCATTGCGACGAGTGGTCGCACCGGTTCCGTTGCGCCGCAGCGCGCTGCGTTGGGCCGACGTGGACCGGGTCGACCTGGACCATCACCTGCGCCGCGTCGGCGCACCAGGCGACAGGCAGCTCGCCGATGTCCTTCACCTGGCGTGTCTCACGGCGTCGGCTCCGTTCGACCGAGACCGCCCCCTGTGGGAGTTCACCTTGGTCGAAGGCGTCGACGGAGACGGGGCTGCGCTGTTGCTGAAGGCGCACCACGTCGTCACCGACGGCATCGGCTCGGTGCAGCTGGCCGCCCACCTGTTCGACTTCGAACCCGACGCTCCACCGCGCACACCCTTGTCGCAGGCCGCAGATCCGACGCAGCACAGCACGTGGCGAACGCTGCTCGACTCGATGGTCAACATCGTCGACCACGACATCACGCGCGCCGGCTCGGCTCTCGGTTCCGCCGTCCCGGCGTTGTTCCGCACCGCCGCGCAGGCGATGCGCGACCCCATCGGCACCGCGCGCGACACGGCCCGTACGGCGGCCTCGATCGCCCGGGTCGTCACGCCCGTGTTCTCGACCCGCTCGCCGTTGATGTCCGCGCGCAGCATCGCGACGCGCTACGGCGTGCTCGATCTCGACCTCGGCGAGTTGCGGGCCGCGGCGGCTCGGCACGACGGCACCTTGAACGACGCGTTCCTGGCAGGCATCACCGGCGGCCTGCGGCGCTATCACGTGCGGCACGGCCAGCCCGTGGAGGACCTGCGGGTCGCGATGCCGATCAGCCTGCGGGCCGGCTCTGACGATCCGGGCGGCAACCACATCACGATCCTGCGCTTCATCGTCCCAACCGCCGACGTGAGCGCGGCCGAGCGGGTGCGGGCGATGCACGAGCTCGGCTCGGCGATCCGCCACGAACGCTCGCTGGCGCACACCGAGTCGATCGCCGGCGTGCTCAACCTGATGCCTCGCGGCGTGATCGGCTCGATGATGAAGAAGGTCGACTTCCTCGCCAGCAACGTGCCGGGCGTGCCCGTGCCGATGTACCTGGTCGGCCAGGAGGTACGCCGCTACTTCCCGTTCGGGCCGACCGCCGGCTCGGCCGTGAACATCACGCTGATGTCCTACAACGGGCGGTGCTGCATCGGCGTGCACACCGATCAGGCGGCGATCCCCGACCACGACGAGTTCATCGCGCACCTGGCCGCAGGCTTCGACGACGTGCTCGCGCTGGCCCGCTGACTACCTTCGGCGCCATGACATCCGACGAACTGCTGGCGCTCGCCGGCCCGTCCATCGGCCTGCTCGGCGCCCGGTTCTACTTCGCCCGCTCCGTCGTCGCCGTCGGCCAGGAGATGAACCTCGAGTTCTTCCCGTGGTACGTCGTCGGTCGCGGCGGGCCACTCGGGCGAGTCGACGCGAGCGTCGTCGCCGATGCCTTCGGCTACTTCCAGCCCGCCGCGATCCGCACCGCGTGGGAGTCGGCGACCGCTGCGGTCGACCCGATCGCAGCCGGGCAGCGACACTTCCTCGCCGCGGCAGAGTTCGGACGGCGTCACCTCGCCAACGTCGGCGGGCTCGACGCCTTCGCTGATGCGTGCACGGCGGTGCTGAGCGCGGCCGACCCGGCCGGGCTGGCGCTGTACCACGCGTTTGTCGGGCTGCCGCTCGTCGACGACCAGGCGGGTCGGGCCTACCAGCTGATCGTCAAGCTGCGTGAGTTCCGCGGCAGCGCGCACCTGGAGGCCGTGCGCGAGGTTGGTCTGGACCCGAGGGTCGCCCACTACCTGGCCCGGCCCGACTGGTTCGGCGCGTTCGGTTGGGCTGCGGACGACACGCCCGACGTCACCGACGCCGACCGCGACGCGCTCGGGCACGCCGGTCGGCTAACCGACGATCGCGTGCGGCCGGCGTTCGATGTGCTCGACGATGGGCAGCGGATGGCGCTCGCCGACGGGCTCGACCGGATCAGCGCTGCGTTCGCCTGACCGCCACGGCCCGAACCGGGCGACGCTTTCAAAGGGCCGTTTGCTATCCTCATCGGCGCCTTCCGAGATAGCTCAGTTGGCAGAGCAGCTGACTGTTAATCAGCGGGTCGCAGGTTCGAGCCCTGCTCTCGGAGCCACCCCACGACAGCCCGCCATCAGGCGGGCTGTCTCGCGTGGCGGCACACGTCGGCAGCGACCAGGGGTCCCGGTCGCGCAGGACACGCGCCAGTACGATGGGCACCCGTGATGGCGTGGCAGGTAGAGATCGGCACCGATGGCTGACCATCGGACGCTCGACTACCGTCCGCACCTCGATGGCATCCGCGCACTCGCCGTCCTCGCAGTGTTCGTCTTCCACTCGGTGCCCAGCGTGCTGTCGGGTGGCTTCATCGGCGTGGACGTGTTCTTCGTCCTGTCCGGATACCTGATCACGCTGATCCTCCTCCGACAGATCGCCGCTGGCACGCCCAAGCTGCTCGGTGGGTTCTACGTCCGTCGGCTGCTGCGCCTGATGCCCGCGGCGTTGACGCTGCTGGTCGTGGTCGGCTTCAGTCAGCTGATCTGGGGCGCGACGTTGTCGATCGAGGCACGTGCCAGCGAGGTGCGCTCGGCGACGATCTACCTGGCCAACTGGAACCTGATCGATCACGCCGACGACTACTTCGCCGGCACCGTGGCCGCCTCGCCGCTGCGACACATGTGGTCGCTGGCAGTCGAGGAGCAGTTCTACCTGGTCTGGCCGCTGCTGTTGCTGCTCGTCTGGCACCTCGGGCGGCGCAGCCTGCGCACCCTCGGAATCGTCACCGCGCTGATCACCATCGCATCGGCCGTGACGATGGCGGTCCTGTTCGACCCCCACCAGCCATCACGTGCCTACTACGGCACCGACAGCCGTGCGTTCCAACCATTCGTCGGCGCGTTGCTGGCAATCGCCGTCACGGCCTGGCAACGCCGACACTCATCGGACGAGAGCGCGGCGCGCACCCGGCTGGCACTCGTCGGCGGCTCTGCCGCGTTCGCCGCCCTGATCCTGGCCAGCGAGGTGCTGTCCGGCGACTCATCGTTCTACTTCCGCGGCGGTGCCGTGCTCGTCGCGCTCGCCGCAGCGCTGCTGATCTGGGGATCCGAGCACGCCGGCGCGCTGCGTTCGGTCCTCAGCCTGCGGCCGCTTGTCGCCCTGGGCACGATCTCCTACGGTTTCTACCTGTGGCACTGGCCGATCATCTTGTGGATCTCCCCACCGCCGTTCGCCAGCACGATCGGCAAGGCGCTCACGGTGCTCGTGCAGCTACTCGTCACGATCGCCGCCGCGACAGCCAGCTACGTCCTCGTGGAGCGGCCCATCCGTAGCGGATCGTTCTCGCGGCGTCGCGCCCGCGTCTTCGCCGGCGCGGCGATGGCGATGGCGCTCGTCGTCGCGCTCACGTTCGTGCTGCCGTCGATCTACCCGACACGGTTCGCCAGCGTCGCTCGTGCCGCGTCGAACGACCAGACGCTGGAGCCATGCCCCAACTCCCCCCGCCCGTGCGTCAAGTACGAACCCGCCGACAACCCCGAGGCGAAGACGGTCGTCGTTGTCGGCGATTCGATCGCGATGTCGTGGGACCCGGCGATGAAGCAACTCGCCGAGCAGTACGCCTTTCGTTACGTGCAAGCCGCGATCGGCGGATGTCCGCTCGGGGTTCGCCTGCTGGCCACCGGCGTCGACGGCGCGTTGCACCGCGCCAGCAACTTCACGTGCTACGAGCATCTCAACGACGTGTACGACGAGGTGATCAGCCGCTGGAACCCGGCGCTGGTGATTGCCACGTCGTGGAACGAGGGCAACCAACACATCACCGACGGCAAAGTCGTCAAGGTGATGACCACGCAGCACGACAATGAGATGGAGGCCGCGCTGGCCCCGGTCGTCGACAAGCTGACCTCCGCCGGGGCGAAGCTGGCGTTCATCGCGATCCCACCGCAGGGCCCGTCGATCAACTGCCTAGAGACCAGCCAGCCGAACCAGGGCGACTGCCTCACCAGCGCCAAGGGCACCCTGCTGCGGCTGCCAATCAACAAGGAGTTCGCCGACAACGACGCCCGGCTGGACGCCGTGGTCGGCGTGATGGACTTCACCGACGTGCTGTGCCCCGATGGCAACACCTGCCCACTGATGATCGACGGGGTGATCTTCCGCCACGACGGGATCCACCTCACCGGCGCCGGCGACCGGGTGCTCGCGCCGATCCTGGCCGAACGTCTGAAGGCGCTCGGCGTCGACCTGGCCAACCTCGGTTGAGCGATGCCGGAGCCGTCGCGGCACGAACCCGGCGCTAGCGTTCGCCCGCCGGGGCGGTAGCTCAGTGGTCAGAGCACGGGACTCATAATCCCTTGGTCGTGGGTTCGATACCCACCCGCCCCACACGGTCTACCCGATCTACCTGGGTTGATGTGCGGGCCGGGTCTCTCGCGCGGTCGCTCATCCGTGAGATCCAGCACGAATCAAGGAATCGCGCGTCGGGTACCCCAGGGCGAACCAGCCGATCGGCGAGGTCCCGACGAGGAGCCGACGCGTGCGCGTGCTGGCGATCGACGACCTGACGGCGGCCATCCTGCGCGCGCAGATCGACGACGTCGAGCAGCGTGCTGCGATCACAAGGTCGCGCTTGTCGACGACCCGTACGTCTTCACCGATGCCGCCGATGGTTCGGTGCCGTGGAAGCCCGACGCCGTGTCGAAGTACTTCGGCCGGATGCGCAAGCGGATTGGCCTCGACCACCTCGACTTCCACCACCTGCGCACGTTCATGGAGACCTACGGCCAGGAGATGGGCTACAGCGTCACCCAGGTCGCCATGCGAGCCGGCCACGACCC
>CAZMHG010000222.1:0-503 GCA_964565975.1 uncultured Ilumatobacteraceae bacterium
CCAGGTGCTCAACGCGCTCGCCGAGCGCTCCGGCATCCGCACCGGCGACATCGACGACGTGATCGTCGGGAACGGCAACGACGCCGGCGACCACGGCGCGTGCATCGGACGGATGGCCGTCCTCGCCGCCGGCTGGCCCGTCGAGGCGCCGGGCGTGACCCTGAACCGGTTCTGCGGTTCCGGCCAGCAGGCGGTGACGTTCGCAGCGATGGCGATCCAGTCCGGGCACCAGCAACTGGTCGTCGGCGGCGGGGTGGAGTCGATGTCGCGCTGGCCGGCACCCGCCGGACCGCCCGACTTCACCGTGGGCAACGCACGGCTGCGCGCGGCCTTCCCGCTCGTCCCGCAGGGCATCAGCGCCGACTTGATCGCCACACTCGAAGGCTTCACCCGGGCTGACGTCGACGCGTTCGCCGTGGAGAGCCAGGCGCGCGCGGCGCGGGCGATCGCCGAAGGTACCTTCGACCGCAGCATCGTGCCGATCCGCCGGGCCGACGGCATCA
>CAZMHG010000222.1:513-5349 GCA_964565975.1 uncultured Ilumatobacteraceae bacterium
CGGGCACCTCGCTCGACGCGCTGGGCGGGTTGCGGCCCTCGTTCGCCCAGCTCGGCTCGATGGTGTTCGACGGCATGGACCGCAGCTTCGACGAGATGTGCCGGCAGGTGTACCCGACGGTCGACCACCTCGCCCACGTCCACCATGCCGGCAACTCGTCGGGGGTCGTCGACGGCGCCAGTGCGCTGCTGCTCGCCTCGCCGGACTACGCCAGGGCCAACGGGCTGACGCCCCGGGCACGGGTGGTGATGAGTGCCGTGGCGGGTGCCGAACCGGTGATCATGCTGACGGCGCCCGGCCCGGCGTCACGCAAGTGCCTCGATCGCGCCGGCATGACCGTGGCTGACATCGACCTGTGGGAGATCAACGAGGCGTTTGCCGCGGTGCCGTTGAAGACGATCCGCGATCTGGGCCTGGACCCGGAGCGGGTCAACGTCAACGGCGGGGCGATCGCGCTCGGTCACCCGATCGGCGCGACCGGCGGGATCCTGATCCAGACGGCACTCGACGAACTGGAGCGCCGCGACCTGTCCACCGCGCTGATCACGATGTGCACCGGCGGTGGCATGGGGACGGCGACGATCATCGAACGGATCTGACCCGCGCGTCGCAACGGTCCGGCGGGGTGCGCGGTCGGGCTACGGGCGGGTGTAGGCCGCCTGGGCGGTGGCGACCACCCGGCCACCGCGGCCCTGATCCACGAGCGTGGCCACCGCGCCGGGCCGATCCACGGTGCCGACCACCTGCGCGGCGGCGACGAACGGGCCGATCTCGCCCGGCTTGACCAGCATCACCGACCAGTGCACGCACTGGAAGTCGTCGGAGCCGAACGCGCGCTCCAGTACGTCGGTCGCCGCGGCCTCGAGGGCGACGTTGATCGGGCCGATGTGCAGCGCGCCGTGCGGCGATGCCAGCTCGCGGGTGACGCGTGCGATGACCGACGAGCCCGCGTCGCCGCGCCCGACGCCGAACACGTCGCGCAGCGACGGCAGATCGGGCGAGTCGGCCAGCTCGTACACCGGGTTGTCGACCGGCTCGAAACCGCCCGGCACGCTGCCGAGGCTGACACCGCTGCCGCAGCTGAGGGCGATCAGGCGCGACGGGTCGTCGGCGTCGACGATGCGCGACCGGGTGAACCCCATCGTCCGGCCGATCGAGATGCGCTCGCGTCGCGTCTCGATCCGGCGCACGTCGCGGGCCGCGTCGAGGATCGCGTACGTCATCGTCACCGGGGCCGGCACGCAGTCGTCGTCCAGCCACCACGGTTCCGGCGCGGCCAGGCACAGCGGCGCGGCCATCACGCCGCCGGACGGGTTGCGCATGTCGCTGCGCAGCGGCATCACCTCGCGCTCGGCGCCGCGGTCGATGAACGGCGTGGTCTTGCCCAGGTACCGGTAGCTCAGCAGCGTGCGCCACGACTCGGCGAAGGCCTGCCAGTGCCGCTCCGGGGGCACGGTGCGGATGTCGGGCACCGGGCCGTCGGTGAACGGCGGCAGCCGTGGGTCGCGCACCGCCCGAGTCTGACACGCCGCGTCGCGCCGCCGCCCGAGTACCGTCGGCGCGGTGAGCGACCGGACCGCCGAACGCCTGCGCTCCCTGCTCCACCCGGCGACGGCCGCGGTGTTGACGATGGAGCTGCAAGAAGGCGTCGTCGGTGACGAAGCCGTGCTCCCGGCGCTCACCGATGCCGTGCGCCAGGCCGGCACGCTGCAGGCTGCAGGCCGCCTGTGCGCCGCGGCGCGCGCCGCCGGCGTACGCGTCGTCCACGCGACGATGGAGGCGCGGCCCGACGGCGTCGGCATCACACCGAACTGCAAGGTGTTCGCCCTCGCCGACCGCCAACGCCAGCGCGACGGCTACGCGGTGCTGGATCGCGGCCGCCCCGGCGCGCGGGTCTGTGCCGCACTCGACCCGCAGCCCTCCGACGTCGTCGTCGCGCGCATGCACGGCATCACACCCTTCACCGGCACCGAGCTGGACGCCGTGCTGCGCGCCCTCGGCACCCGCACCGTGGTGGTCGCCGGCGTCTCGCTGAACCTCGGCGTGATCGGCACCGTGCTGTCGGCCGTCGACCTCGGCTACCACGCCGTCGTCGCCTGCGACGCCGTCATCGGCGTGCCGGCCGACTATGGCGAGGCGATGCTCCGGCACAGCTTCCCGATGATCGCCTCGGTGGCCACCGTGGACGACGTCATCGCCTGCTGGCCGGCGCACTGACCGGCACTGCGCCGCGCCGGCCGGCGCGGCGGCTCACGGGAGCCGCGGGAAGTTCGGGGCGCGCTTGTGCAGGAACGAGTTGACGCCCTCGGCGAAGTCGTCGCGGCCGAAGCTCTCCAGCATCAGCCGCTGCGAGTCGAGCTCGGCCTGGCCAAGCCCGACGTGCAGCTGCGAGTAGACCTGCCGCTTGATCAGCTTCATCGAGGCCGGCGAGCAGGTACGTGCCAGCGTCTCGACGTACTGCCGGCAGAACGCCAACAGCTCATCGGCCCCGACCAGGTAGTTGGCCAGGCCGAGGCGGACGGCCTCCTCGCCGTCGACGCGTCGCGAGGACAGCAGCAGGTCCAACGCCACCGCCGGACCGACCAGTCGCGGGAGCAGCCACGACAGACCCCACTCGGCGATCAGGCCGCGCTGGGCGAAGGCGGTGACGAACAGCGCCTGGGGCGACACGACGCGCAGATCGCAGCACAGGGTCAACGGGAAGGCCATGCCCGCCACCGCCCCGTTCACCGCGGCGATGATCGGCTTGTCGGCGGCCATCAGATAGGTGAACCGGCCGCCGAACTCGCCGCTCGGGCTGGCCCACGCCGGCTGGTCGCCACCACCCGCGATGCCGCCGCCGTCGCCACCCTCGACCAGGCCGCTGAGCAGCCCCATGTCGGCGCCGGCGCAGAACGCCCGGCCCGCCCCGGTCAGGACGATGCCGACGACGGCCCGGTCGGCACACGCACGGCGCACGGCGTCGGCCAGCTGGGCGTCCATCTCGTTCGTCCAGGCGTTCATCGACCCCGGCCGGTTGAGGGTGATCGTGGCCACCGGATCGGTGACCTCGTAGATCAGCTGGTCGTACTGGTCGCTCATGATCGGTCCTGTCCGTGACGGTGGCGCCGGCGGGTGTGGCCGGCGCCGCGGGGCGGCGTGCCCGGCCAGCGTAAGCGGGCAGGCAGCTACCCTCGCAGGCCTATGGACCTCGGGTTCACCACGATGAACACGCCCGAGGACCTTCGTCCTGACGTGCTCGCCGCCGAACTCGAAGCACGCGGCTACACGTCGCTATGGATCGGCGAGCACCCGCACATCCCCGCGGCACGGCACACGCCGTACCCGGCAGGCGGCGAGATGCCCGACCAGTACCGGCGGATGATGGACCCGTTCGTCTCGCTGGCACAGGCTGCGTCGGCGACGACGCGGCTGCAGCTCGGCCTCGGCGTGTGCCTGGTGCTGGAGCACGACGTGCTCGCCCTGGCCAAGGCCGCGGCGACGCTCGACGTGCTCTCGAACGGGCGGCTGCTGTTCGGCGTGGGTGTCGGCTGGAACGCCGAGGAGCTGGCCGGCCACCGCCCCGACATCCCGTGGCCGCAGCGCTACCGGGCGGCCGAGGACTGCGTGGGAGCGCTACGCGCCTTGTGGACCGACGACGAGTCCACCTACGCGGGGCGATGGTTCGCCTTCGATCGTGTCTGGTCGTTTCCCAAGCCCGCCCAGCGGCCGCACCCGCCCGTGCTCCTCGGCGCGGCGGGCCGCCTCGGGACCGAACACGCGCTGCGCTGGGCCGACGAGTGGATGCCGATCGACATCGGCCTCGGCGACGTGCGCCGTGTGGTGTCGAAGGTCCGGCGCCTGGCCGGCGAGGCAGGGCGCGACCTGCCGGTGTCGATCGTCGCCTTCGGTGACCCCGACGCGGCCACGTTGCACGACTACCGCCGGCTCGGGGTGCGCCGCGTGATCCTTGGCAGCGGCCGACGTGACTGGGCCGACCCGGCCGGCACGCTGCCCTTCCTGGACCGCTACGCACCGCTCGTGGCCGAGCTTGGTGAGCCGCCGGGGCGACCACACGACTCAACTTGACACTTGTGTCAAGTAGTACGATTGCGCACATGACCACGCTCGCGCACGACGCCGTCGATCAGGCGGCGGCCACCGCGTCGATCGCACCGCCGGCAGTCGACGTCGACTACGGCCTGTACGACGCCGACCAGCACTACTACGAAGCCCAGGACTGCCTGACCCGCCACCTCGACCCGAAGTGGCGCAGCATCGTCAAGTGGATCAAGGTCGACAACCGCACCTCGGTGATGATCCACGGCAAGCAGCTCACCGTGGTGCCCAACCCGACCTACAACCCGGTGGGCGCACCGGGTTCGCTCGAGGTGTACTTCCGCGCCGAGAACCACGACGGCAAGGAGCTGCGCGACATCGTCACGATGCAGCCGATCCAGCCCGAGTACCAGGACCGCGCCGCACGGATCGCCACGCTCGACGCACAGGGTGTCGAGCAGACCTGGCTGATCCCGAGCCTCGGTCTGGGCATCGAAGAGATGCTCCAGGAGGACCCCGAGTCGCTGACCGCCGTGTTCAGCGCGTACAACCGCTGGCTCGACGAGGACTGGGGCTACAACCGTGACGGTCGGATCGTCACCGGGCCGATGATCTCGCTGATCGACCCTGCAGCGGCCGAGGCCGAGCTGGACCGCGTCCTGGCGCTCGGGGCGATCATGATCATCATGCGCGCCGGGCCGGTCTCCAGCCCGTACGGTCGGCCGCTGTCCCCCGCCGATCCGGCGTTCGACCGCTTCTGGGCCAAGGTCGCCGACGCCGGGATCGTCGTGTTCCTTC
>CAZMHG010000223.1:0-5334 GCA_964565975.1 uncultured Ilumatobacteraceae bacterium
AGCTGGTTGCGCAGGGCGGCTTCGGGCAGCTCGCCGGCCTTGGACAGGTCGATCAGGCCGTAGTTGGTCTCGCCCATCTTGTCCTGGATCTCGGTGACGTAGTCGCCGTCCTGCTGGAACTCGTCGATCACCGACGGCGTCGAGGTGGAGAACGCGTCGATCGAACCGCCGCGCAGGCCCGTGCCGGCAACCGCCGGATCCTCGATCACCTTGAACGTGATCTTGTCGAGGTAGGGGAGTTGCACGCCGCTGGCGTCCTTCAGCCAGTACTTCGGGTTGCGGACGACGACCAGCTTGTCGTTCGGTGCGTAGCTCTCGACCATGAACGGGCCGGAACCGATCGGCTTGGTCGAGTCGCCGCCCATCAGCACGACGTCGAGGAACTTCGGCGAGGCGATCAGACCCCACTGGCCCGCCAGGTAGAAGGGCAGGTTGGGCCACGACACGGGCTTGGACGGGTCGCCGCCCTTGCCGGTGAAGATCGTGAAGGTCAGGTCGTCGACCTGCTCGATCTTGAGGATCGTCTTGCTGGCGTCCTTCGGGTCGGGCACGCGGGCGACGTCGTTGATCGCCTTCGAGATCAACAGCCCGGTGCCGGTGACCTGCAGGTTGCGGATCACGGCTGCGGCGTTGACCGGCTCGCCGTCGGTGAACGTGATGCCCGAGCGCATCTTCACCGTCCACTGGGTGAAGTCGGCGTTCGGGGTGAACGACTCGGCCAGGAAGGGGTGCACCTCGTTGTCGGTGCCCACGGCGGCGACCGGGTCGTAGAACGTACGGGCGCGCATCTGGCAGTACGAGTCGCACTGCATTGCCGCAGGAGCCCACGGGTTGGCGACCTCGGCGTCGCCGGAGATGACCAGTTCGCCGCCGCTCACGGGGGTCCCCTCGTCGGCCGGGGTGGTGCCGGCGGTCCGTGCCGTCGCCTGGCCGAGCAGCCCGCTGGACAGCAGCACGACACTGGCCAGCGCTCCGGCGACGGCGAGCCGGATGCGGCGATGCCCGCCCGTGTGTTCACGATCGGTGAGTCCTCGGTGCATGGTGCCCTCCCTCAGACGAGCCGGCCCGGCCCCTTCCGCCCGGCTCGTGTGGGCGCACCTTAGCGCCGGGCTGCGGGCCGGACCGTGCCGCAGCCGATCCGTTCCTAGCCTTCAACGGATGGACCAACGGATGGACCGGGTGCGGCCCGACGCCGACGATCGACCGCTGCCCGGGCGGGTGCGCGGCACCCCGCAGCTGATCGCCGAGGTGCTCGCCCGGCACCGTGCTGCCGTGGTCGCCGGCGATCCCGTCTACCTGGATCCGCGAACCGGGCTGACG
Source organism: uncultured Ilumatobacteraceae bacterium (assembly GCA_964565975.1). Taxonomy (GTDB): domain Bacteria; phylum Actinomycetota; class Acidimicrobiia; order Acidimicrobiales; family Ilumatobacteraceae; genus JAKOUY01. Next base: position 1,321 of record CAZMHG010000223.1, read on the forward strand.
GTGTTCACATCCCGGTTCCTCGCCGAACGGGGCTGGTGCTGCGACTCGGGCTGCCGTCATTGCCCGTTCGAAGTACGCTCCGGCCGATGAGCGGCCACGTCCTCGCGTCGATCCGGGTCAAGCCGGGCACCAAGCTGAAGCTGTCCAACTTCGACGAGCGCGAGACGTTCGGCTGGGACAAGGAGTGGGCCAACGACGAGCTCGAACGGGTCAAGCAACGACTCGACGTCCTCCAGCAGCGGCTGTACGGCGAGGGGACCCGCAGCGTGCTGCTGGTGATCCAGGCGATGGACGCCGCCGGCAAGGACGGCACGATCCGCTCGATCCTGTCCGGGCTGAACCCGGCGGGCGTGTCGGTCGCCTCGTTCAAGGCGCCCGGTGGCCGCGAGACGCAGCACGACTACCTGTGGCGGGTCCACGAGGTCGCCCCGGCGCGGGGGATGATCGGCGTGTTCAATCGCAGCCACTACGAGGACGTGCTCGTGGTGCGCGTCAAGGGCTTGGTCCCTGCCGCGACGTGGCGGAAGCGCTACCGGCACATCGTCGACTTCGAGCGGATGCTCGGCGACGAGGGCACGCGGATCGTCAAGTGCTTCCTGCACGTCAGCAAGGCCGAGCAGGCGCAGCGGTTCCAGGACCGCCTCGACGATCCGGAGAAGCGCTGGAAGTTCCGTGCCGGCGACCTCGACGATCGCAAGCTGTGGAACAAGTTCATGGCCGCGTACACCGACGCGCTGGAGCGCACCTCCACCGCTGCGGCACCGTGGTACGTGGTGCCGGCCGACCGCAACTGGGTGCGCAACCTGACGGTCGCCAAGGTGCTGCTGCACACCCTCGAGGACATGGACCCCAAGCTGCCCGAACCGGAGGAGGGCTTGGACAAGATCGTCATCGAATGACCGCTCCGGCGGTTGACGAAACGTAAGCTCGGGCAGATGCCGGTCGTCGTCGCCACCACCCTCGACGACGCGCTGGACGCGCTTCACGCCGATCCGGCGGCGACGCTGCTGGCCGGCGGCACCGACGTGATGGTCGAGATCAACATGGGTCATCGCCGCCCGTCGGCGTTGATCTCGATCGATCGGATCCCCGAGCTGCGCACGTGGACGCTGCAACGGGCTGCCAACGCCGTGCGCCTGGGCGCTGCGGTGCGCTACGCCGAGATCCAGCAGGAACCGCTTGCCGGCTGGATGCCGGCCCTCGCCCAAGCGGCGCGAACCGTCGGCAGTCCCCAGATCCGTGCAGCGGCGACGATCGGCGGCAACGTCGCCACCTCGTCACCGGCCGGGGACGGGCTGCCGGTCCTGGCAGCGCTCGACGCGGTGATCCACCTCCGCTCGGCATCCGGCGAGCGCGACGTGCCGTTCAACCAGTTCCTCACCGGGCCGAAGCGCAACGTGATCGCCCCAGGCGAACTGATCCAGGCCGTCACCGTGCCCGTCGCCCGTGGTTGGCAAGGATTCAGCAAGGTCGGCGTGCGCAACGCGATGGTGATCGCCACGGCCAGCGCGTGCCTTGCTGCGGACCAGGCGGCGAACACGGTCGCCCTCGCGCTCGGTTCGGTCGGTCCCGTGATCCTGCGCTGCCCCGAGGCCGAGGCGCTCGCCGCTCGGACGTGCGACCTGGCCGCCGGACACGCCAGCGCCGACACCGTGGACGCCTTCGCCGAAGCGGCGATGGCCGCGGCACGCCCGATCGACGACCACCGGTCCACGGCCGCCTACCGCCGCCACGCGGTCCGCGTGATGGCCGGGCGGCTCCTGCGCAGGGCGTGCCCGAATGGCTGAGTCCTTCGCGCTGCACGTCAACGGCGCCGACCTGCAGGTGCGCGACGCGTGGATCGGCGAGAGCCTGTTGTACGTGTTGCGTGAGCGGCTCGGGTTGATGGGCGCGAAGGGCGCCTGCGAGCAGGGCGAGTGCGGCTCCTGCAGCGTGCTGATCGACGACCGCCTGGTCTGCTCGTGCCTGGTGCTCGCCGCCAGCGCGGTGGGCGCGGTGATCACCACGATCGAGGGCGTCGCCCCCGCAGGGGCGCCGAGCGACGTCCAGCAGGCCTTCGTCCAGGCCGGAGCCGTGCAATGCGGGTTCTGCACGCCCGGGCTGATCATGGCCGCGCACGCGTTGCTGGATCGGGTGCCGTCGCCGAGCGAGATCCAGATCCGTGAAGAACTGTCCGGCAACGTCTGCCGGTGCACCGGCTACGGGCGGATCATCGAGGCGGTCCAGCGGGTGGCCGTGGCCCGGAGCGGGTCGTGACCGACGCCGACACGCGAACCCGGGTCCCTGGCTCGCTGGGGGAGAGCACCCTGCGGCCTGACGGCGTCGCCAAGACCCAGGGGTCGTTCGCCTTCAGCGGTGACCTGTCGGCCGACGGACACCTGTGGGGCGCGACGCTGCGATCGCCGCATCCGCACGCTCGGATCCGATCCATCGACCCGTCGGCGGCGTGGAGGATCGACGGGGTGGCCACGGTGATCACGGCGGCCGACGTACCCGGCAAGCCGACCTACGGGTTGATCTCCCAGGACCAGCCCGTGTTTGCCAGCGACGTCGTGCTGTATGCCGGCCAACCCGTCGCCGCCGTCGCCGCCGACCATCCCGAGACATGCCGCCGAGCCCTTGCGGCGATCCGTGTCGACTACGAGGTGCTCGCGCCGGTCACCGACCCAGAGGTGTCGATCGACCCGTCGACGCCGCCGCTGCACCCGGACGGCAACGTCTTTCGCCACCAGCGCATCGTCTGCGGCGACCAGTCGCTGATCGGCGAGGTCGTCGTCGAGCACGACTACGAGATCGGCATGCAGGACCAGGCCTTCCTCGGCACCGAAGCCGCGCTGGCGGTGCCCGACAGCGGCGGGGGAGGCGTCGAGCTGTTCGTCGCCACGCAATGGCTGCACGAGGACCTCGGCCAGATCGCCGCCTGCCTCGCCGTACCGCAGGAGCGCATCCGCCTGACGCTCGGCGGCGTCGGCGGCGCGTTCGGTGCGCGCGAGGACATCAGCCTGCAGGTCCATACGTGCCTCCTGGCGCTGCGCACCGGCCGCCCGGTGCGCATGGCGTACAGCCGTGAGGAGAGCTTCTACGGTCACGTCCACCGGCATCCGGCACGGATCTGGATGCGGCACCACGCGACGCGCGAGGGGCTGCTGCAACGCGTCGAGGCCCGCTTCGTCCTCGACGGCGGCGCCTACGCCTCCACGTCCAGTGCGGTGCTGATCAACGCGATCACCCACGCCCAGGGTCCCTACCGCTGTGTCAACGCCACGGTCGAGGGCTACGCGGTCCGGACCAACAACCTGCCCTGCGGGGCGATGCGCGGCTTCGGCGTGGTCCAGGCATGCTTCGCCCACGAGGGCCAGATGGATCGCCTGGCCGAGGCCTGCGGGCTGGACCCGGTGGAGATCCGCCTGCGCAACGCGATGACGACCGGCGACCCGCTGATCACCGGCCAACCGGTGCTCGACGTCGCCCCGGTGGCCGAGTGCATCCGGGCGACCGCCGCGCTGGCGATGCCCGACATGCCCATCGGCGGGAACGGCGAGCCGATGTCACTGCCCGGCGGCGCCGGCAGGACGGCCGACGCGGCGCACATCCGGCGCGGTGTCGGCTGGGGCGTGTCGATCAAGAACCTGATGTACTCCGAGGGATTCGACGACTTCGCCACGGCGCGCTGCACGCTCGCCGACGGCACCGTGGCACTCAAGTTCGCCACGGCCGAGGTCGGCCAGGGTTTCGTCACCCTCGCGCCCCAGATCGCCCGCAGCGTGCTCGGCGTCGCGCAGGTCGTCTGCGAGCCGATCGACACCTCGATTGGCTCTGCCGGCTCCACGTCGGCGTCGCGCCAGACGTGGATGAGCGGCGGCGCGGTGCTCGGTGCGTGCCGCGCGGTCGCCGATCAGGTCCGCGCCGCGGCAGCGACGCGCTGGGGGCTGTTCCCCGACGACGTCGACCTGGCCGACGGCGTGGTCAGCGGCCCGCGTGGGGAGACGGCCACTGTGGCCGAGTTGTCGGCGG
>CAZMHG010000224.1:0-5333 GCA_964565975.1 uncultured Ilumatobacteraceae bacterium
AGCCCTGCAGTCCACTTCGCGCTCGCCTCCGTTGTGCTGTTGGCAGCACTGTCGATCGTCTCGTCTCGATTGCTGCGCGTCGACGAGCCTCATCCTGAGCAGCTTGCCGCGCGCGCTGGTACCGGCTATCGACGGTGGCGCGCTTCGGCTGCGGTTGCGTTGGGGCTCGCCAGCGCGATGGCGGTCACGCTCGACATCACCTCGGGCGACTGGGCCACGTTCCGGCTGACCGACGACCTACATGCCAGTGCCGGCACCGCGGCCGTCGCGTTCGTCGCGTTCACTGCCGGCATGACCGGTGGCCGGCTGGCGGGTGACGCGGTTCTCGTTCGCGTCGGGCGTGTCCGGCTCACCCAACTCGGCGCAGCGACCAGCGGTATCGGGCTTGCGCTGGCCACGCTGTTCCCCGTCCGATGGATCGCGCTCGTGGGCTTCGCCATCTCCGGCCTCGGCACGTCGGTTCTGTCTCCACAGCTCGCCGATGCCGCCGCCCGTGCGCCCGGGCCAGTCGGCGCCGGGTTCAGCACGATGTTCGTCGGCCACCGTGCCGCGGCGCTCATCGTCCCACTCGCCATCGGGAGCCTCGCCAACACCGCCCGATTCGGCATCGGTGACGCGATGGCGATCGTCGCCATACCGACTGCCATCACCCTCATGTTCACCGCACGGACCGCGATCTCCGACAAGCCCACCGTCCCGGCCGCCGGTGCTGTTGCGACGCAGGCGTTGGACTGCCGCAACCCCCATGGCAGCGGCTGAATGGCGCTGGCCGATCCGGCGTCCAACCCGTCGTGCCTCACCCGCAGCGACGAGGGGCGGCACGGCGCCTGAACCGGCGATCAGAAGTCGGCGACGTCGACCATCGCCACCACCCGGGTGGGATGGACCCGCACGACCATCTCGGGCGGGACGCCGTTGCGCCTGCCGTACGCCTCGGCATGCTCGGCGCCCATGTACCGACCGCCGATGCGCGTGGCCCAGGACACCAACTCGTCGGCGTCCGTCGAGATCGATGCCGTCCCGGCGATAGTGACGAAGCTGAACGGCGGCCGTTCGTCGTCGAAGCACAACGAGACCCGCGGATCACGAAGGAGAGCCTTGCCCTTGATGGTCTCGGCAGATGTCATGAAGACGACGTCGTCACCGTCCAGGTCGACCCACACGGGGGCGACGTGCGGGCTGCCGTCGGCCCGGACGACGGCGAGCTTGGCGGTTCGTGCCGGCACCGCAGCGACGAACGCCTGCCACCATCCGTCGGGTGCTTGTCGGTAGCCCATCGTTCTCTCCGTTCGATCGATTGCCGCGTCCGGCGCGGGTGGCTGGGTTCCGTCAGGAGAACAGGGCGATCTTCACGGCCTTCGTCCCGGCGACGAGCGGGAAGTAGGCGCGGACACGGCTCTGGCTGACGGTCACGAACACGCCACCGGAGCGCGTGGTGCGGTGCGTCGCGTCGGCGACCGCGACGAAGACACCCGTGCCCTTCCAGTGCTGGTTGGCCCGGGCCGGCGTTCCGGAGGCCGCGGTGAACAGCGTCCAGCCGTCACCGTCGGAGGCCAGGACCATCCCGTCACGGACCGCAACCACCTGGCGGGTGCCGGCGAGCGACCATCGTGTCTTACCGGTGGCCGCGTCGAGCCCGACGAGGGCGGGCGTGCAGCCGTCGGCGCCCTTGCCGACGCACACGTTGGCGATGATCACGTCACCGGTTGCGGCGACCTGGAACGCCGCCTTGGCGACGGCGCGCAGGTCGGCCCGTTGCCACATCGGCTTGCCGCTCCCGGCGTAGCGAGTGAGCAGCGAGGTCTTCGGGGCGAAGGCCACGAGCGGGCCTCCGGTGGCCTCGATGACACCTGCGTTGGATGACCAGGCGCCCTTGGCGAGCACCGCAGCCACCGGCTTGGGGGCCGTGCCGCTGAGCACCAGCACACCCGACTCGGTGTAGGACAACCCGAGACGGGCGTACGGTCGGCCGGCGGCAAGGCCCGGCAGCGACAGCGCAGTGACCCGCATCGTGCGCAGATCGACTGCGGCCAGCTTCGAGCCCGCCTTGGCCGCGCCCGCTGCCGGCGCCAGAAGCACCGTCGTCCCGTCGGTCGCGGCAACCAGCAGTTGGTCGGCGCCGACGCCGGTCACCGCGCGAACCTTGCCGGTCAGGTCACCGGCGGCGGAACCGTCGGCCAACGACACGACCTGTAGGGCTGCCGCTTTGTCGCCCGAGCCGGCAACCATGGCGAGCGCATTCGGCGGGGTCGCGCCACCGTCGGCGACCAGCAGGCTTCGGACGGGTTGCGTGGGGCACGTCGACCAGCGGACCCGGCCGCTCGCTTCGACCACGGCGAGTGCGGACCCGTCGAACTTCTGTCCGGGACCGGCCGAGGCAGCGACCAGGATGCCGCCCGGAACCCGTACCGCGCGCACCGTCGGTATCCCCGCCTTGCCGGCCGGTACGCCGACCGATGCGGGCATCGTCACGTCCAGCGGCGAAGTGGCCAGGGCCTGCACCCGATCGAGCGCACCCTCGTCGCGGAAGGTGAAGGGAGCTGTCTTCGACACCACGGCAACGCACGCCGGACGGAACGGCGAGACCAGCCCCGGCACGGTCGTGGTGGTCGGGCGGGGCTTGGTGGTGGAGGTCGTCGTGGTGGTCGGGCGGGGCTTGGTGGTCGTGGTCGTGGTGGGGCGGGGCTTGGTGGTCGTGGTCGTGGTGGGGCGGGGCTTGGTGGTCGTGGTGGTGGGGCGGGGCTTGGTGGTGGAGGTCGTCGTGGTGGTTGGGCGGGGCTTGGTGGTCGAGGTCGTCGTCGTGGGCGGCAGCGTCGTGGTCGGCGCTGGCTCGGTCGTCGAGGTCGTGGTTGTCGTGGTCGTGGTTGTCGTGGTCGGCGGTTCTGTGGTGGTGGTCGGGGCGATCGTCGGTGGTGGTGGTTCCGTCGTCGACGTCGTCGTGGGCAGCTCGGTCGTCGTGGTCGTCGGAGCCTGCGTGGGCGGGGTGGTCGGCGCCGGCTGCGTCGTCGTGGTCGGTGGCTCGGTGGTCGAGGTCGTCGTGGGCGGCAGCGTCGTGGTGGTGGTCGTTGACCTGGTGGTTGACGTCGTGGTGGTCGGCGCCTCGGTGGCTGGGGTGGTCGGCGCTGGCTCGGTGGTCGACGTTGATGTCGAGGTGGTGGTCGTGGTGGGCGGCAGCGTCGTCGTCGTTGACGTGGTGGTGGTCGACGGTTCGGTGGGAGGCGTTGTCGGCGGCGTGGGCGGCGTGGTCGTCGGCAACGTGGTCGTCGTCGTTGACGTGGTGGTCGTCGTGGTCGGCGGTTCCGTGGCGGGCACTGTCGGCGGCGTGGGCGGCGTGGTGGGCGGCGTGGTCGTCGCGGGCGGCAACGCGGTCGTGGTCGTGGTCGTGGTCGTGGTCGTTGACGTAGTGGTTGTCGTGGTCGGCGGTTCGGTGGCGGGCACTGTCGGCGGTGTGGTGGGTGGCAGCGTCGTGCTGCTGGTCGAGCTGGTCGTCGAGGCGGCCGGGGTCGGTGGTGGTGGCATCACCTCGGTGGTCGAGGTCGTCGTCGCCGCCGAGGTCGCGGGGATCGTCTGGCGGCCGGCGGGCACCGTCGTCGGTTCCTCGATCGTCGGCACGACGACGACCGTGGGTGGGCTGGTCACCGGCGGGGCAGTGGGGGTCACGGCCGTGACCGTCGGCAGCGTCGGGACCGGGCTCGTCGGCGCCGGTGTCGGGCCACTGGTGGCGAACGTCGGCAGGACCACCGCGGACGTCGATGGGCTGGTACCTGGGGCGTCCGAACGGGTCGAGCACGCGGCGAGGAACAGCAGACAGCAGAGCACCAGCGCTCGAGTCCTCATCGCCCGAACCCTAGGGCCTTCGCTCCGAGCGTGCCATCCGCCGCTCGGTACCGTGAGCTCCGCCACTGCCGTGAGGAGCGACCATGCCATCCGCCAACGAGCCAACGGGCGCGACGCCCTCCGCGACGCCGGTCAGCGCACGCACCGGCGTCGACGTCGACGTGGTGGTGATCGGCGCCGGGATCTCCGGGATCAGCGTGGCCTACCACCTAGCCACCCGGTGCCCGGACCGGACCTTCGCGATCCTCGACGCCCGGTCCGACATCGGCGGGACATGGGATCTGTTCCGCTACCCCGGGGTCCGATCCGACAGTGACATGCACACGCTCGGCTACTCGTTCAAGCCGTGGACGTCCGACAAGGCCATCGCCGACGGACCATCGATCATGGCCTATCTCCGCGAGACGGTCGAGCAGTACGGGATCGGCCGCCACATCCGCTTCGGTCACCACGTCGAACGGCTCGCGTGGGACTCCGAGTCGGCATCGTGGACCGTCCACGCCCGTGTCGACGGGCGGCCCGTGACGATCACCTGCCGGTTCGTGTCCGTGTGCGCCGGCTACTACAGCTACACCCGCGCCCACGTGCCGGACATCGCCGGTGTCGGCGACTTCGCCGGCACGATCGTGCAACCGCAGTTCTGGCCCGACGCCCTCGACTACTCGGGCAAGCGGATCGCGGTGATCGGCTCCGGGGCAACAGCGATGACGCTCGTGCCGGCGATGGCCCCGACGGCCGCTCACGTGACCATGATCCAACGTTCGCCGACCTACGTAATCTCCCGACCAGACCGTGACGCCGTCGCCAACGCGCTGCGCCGGATCCTTCCGGATCGCCTCGCCTATCGGATCACACGGTTCAAGAACACCCGGCTGCAGCAGTGGGTGTACCACCGCTCACGCGTCGCGCCCGACAAGATGCGCGGCTACCTCATCAAGCAGGTGCGCAACGCACTCGGGCCGGACTACGACGTCGCCACGCACTTCACGCCGCAGTACAACCCGTGGGATCAACGGCTCTGCCTGATCCCGAACGGCGACCTCTACCAGGCGATCACGTCCGGCACGGCGTCCGTCGTGACCGGGACCATCGAGCGGGTCGTGCCCGAGGGTGTCCGGATGCAAAGTGGCGAGGTCGTCGCCGCGGACGTCATCGTCATGGCGACCGGCTTGGAGCTGGTCACCCTCGGCGAGGTCGCGGTCGTTGTCGACGGCGAACCGGTCGACTTCGCCCAGCGGTGGAGCTACAAGGGCGTGGCCTACTCCGACGTTCCCAACCTGATGAGCACCTTCGGGTACGTCAACGCGTCCTGGACACTGCGCGCCGATCTGATCGCCGAGTTCGAGTGCCGCGTGCTGAACCACATGCGTGACACCGGCACCGACGTCGCCACCCCTCGCTTGCGGGCCTCGGACGCCGGCATGCCGGCCCGACCGCTGATCGATGACTTCAGCGCCAACTACATCCAGCGGGTCCTGCCGCTGCTGCCCAAGCAG
>CAZMHG010000225.1:0-5320 GCA_964565975.1 uncultured Ilumatobacteraceae bacterium
GAACCACCGCCCGTAGTTCGTCTGGCGCACGAACCCGAACAGCTCGGCGACGTCACACACCGAACCGGGTCGCGTCGGCACGCCGTGAACGACGGCGAACCCGAAGCGCTCGACGGCGCCAAGCCAGCGGGCGAGCGCGGCCGGGTCGTCGCGCAACGCGGCGTACTCGGCCCGCGGCACGCGTTCGCGCATCGTTGCCGCGGTCCATCGTTCGATGCGCTCGGACGTCCACGCCCATCCGCCCGGGCGTTCGACGTCGTAGCGTTCGGCGCGCAGCTGGTCGCCGGCGAAGCAGGCGGTCGGCCCCCCGCCGGCGAAGCACACGGTGAGCGCCGCGCCGTCGTCGGCCATGGTGACGGCGGCGACTCGCGTCGCAAGGTCGAGCTGGTTGGCGGTGGTCAGCCGCTGCCCGTTGGACGCATTGCGGGTCCCCGGATCGGGCGAGCAGGCCCGCAGCCACACGGCGTGGAACCGGGCACTCACGCCGTCGGCCCACGTCACGGTGACGACCTCGCCGGGCTCGTCGGCCGCGGCACTGACCAATCGGCTCATCGCGTTCACCGTACCCCTCAGCGTTCGGCGTGCCCCTGCTGGCGTTGCGCGCTTGCGGCGCGGTCGAGCAAGAACCGTTGCCGATCGGCCGCAGCGGCCGCCAGCGCGCCGACGTCGACCGTGCGGCATCGACCGTCGGCGACGACGTGACGGCCGGCGACGAGCACGTCACCGACCGAGCCGGCTCCCGCGTTCCACACCAGCTGGCGGATCGGATCGGGAGCGCGCGGCGTCCATGCCGGGCCGTGCGGCCGATGGACCACCAGATCGGCCTGCTTGCCCGGCTCGATCGAGCCGATCCGGTCGGCCATGCCGATCGCCGCCGCGCCGCCCTGCGTCGCCAGCCACAGCGCGTCGGACGCGTCGGCGATCGTCGGGTCCATCGCCCCGTCGCGCAGCAGTCCGGTGAACAGCGCCGCGGCGCGCAGCACATCGACCGCGTCGCTCGCGTTCTCCGAGTCGCAGCCGACGGCGAAGCGCACGCCCTGTCGCCACATCGTCCCGTACCGCCCAGCAACCGTGACCCCCTGGGCCAGGCGCAAGTAGGCCCACGGGCACGCGGCGACGGCGGCACCGCTGGTGACCAGCGCGCTCACCTCGGCATCGTCGAGATGCACGGCATGCGCCACCAACGTCTGCGGCCCGAGCACACCAAGTCGTTGCAAGTGCACCATCGGTCGGGGACGACCAGTGGCGAGGAACGCCGCGGCGTCACCGTCGTGCGGGCTCATGTGGAACGTCAGCAGCACGCCGCGCTCACGAGCCAATGCCGCGGCGCCGGCGAACAGCTCGTCGCTCACCAGGTCGTGCCCGACCAGGGTCACGCCGGCGTGGACCACCCCGTCCCCGGCGGGATACCGGTCGAGCAGCGCTCGTTGGGCGGCGATCACCTCGGCCGCGGGCGCACCGAACGGCACGCCCTCGGCGTCCCAACCCCACCGGCCCAGGATCGTGCGCATCCCGGCTGCCCGCACGCCGGCGGCCACACGGTCGGGGTGGGCCACCGTTCCGGCCTCCACCGTGCAGGTGACGCCACGCGTGAGCGCGTCGGCGGCGGCCAGCGTTGCCGAGAGCTCGTCGTCGTCACCCGTGTGCGCTTCGTGCACCGGGACCGCCCAGCCGAAGATCGCCTCGTTCGAGGTGATCGTGTCGGGGATGCAGCTGGCGACCAACCGGTCGCCGGTGAGGTGCTGATGCCCGTTGACGAACCCGGGCGTGACGAGCGCACCTGGCTCGCCGACCTGGATGTGGTCGGGATAGGCGCGGCGCAGCTCGTCGACGGTTCCGACGGCTTCGATCACCGCGCCACGCACGGCGACGGCACCGCAGGCGATCACCCGTCGCGCCCCGTCCATCGTCAGCAGGTCGCCGACGACGAGCATCACCGGCGCATCCGTCGTGGACCGAGACGTCGCGCCCATGACTCAGCGGAACGCGGTGACGTCCGCGACCACGGCGACCGGCAACGGCCCGCCGTAGACGTGCGGGAACAGCTCGCCGTCGGGATCGGCGGGGTTGCCCGGCTCGCGGCGCAGCACCAGGCCGTGCGCACCCAGGGCCTGCTCGTCGATGTGCAGCAGCACTAGCGGCTCGGTCACGTCGGCATACACCGCGTCGGCGACACGGCGCACCTGATCGGGCGAGTCACTGCCGTGCAGGAACCCGTGCTCGGCAATGGTCCGCCCACGCGTGGACCACGGATATGAACCGGACTCCTGGGCCGCGGCCCACTGCTGTGCGAAGGCGATGTGGAAGATCACGGACGGTTCGGGCCGAAGATCGAGATCTCCTGGCGGAGCGGCACCAGGTCGCGGCGAGGTGGACGTCGATCGGCCTCGGCCTGCGCCGCGCCCGCGGCGTGCTCGAGCCGGGTCACCTCGGCACGCAACGCGTCGACCTCGGCCTCGAGCTGGATCACCCGGCGGATGCCCTCGAGGTTCATCCCTTCGGACGCCAGCTCGCTGATCCGGCGCAGCCGGTCGATGTCGACGTCGCTGTAGCGGCGATTGCCGCCCTCGGTGCGCGCCGGCTGGACCAGCCCGCGACGCTCGTAGATCCGCAGCGTCTGCGGGTGCATCCCGGCCAGCTCGGCGGCGACGGAGATGACGTACACCGCGTGGTGCTGTGAGCGGGTGACGCGCACCTGGCGACCTCCTTGCGCACTCATGTCAGACGATCCCTGGGGGAAACGGTAGTTGCCGCAGCCAGCGACTCCAGGGCTGCGCGCTGCGCGTCGGACAGCTGCTTGGGCACCTCGACGTCGACCGTGACGATCAGGTCGCCGGTCGCCTTCTTCGTGGCGATGCCCTTGCCGCGGACACGATGCCGCGAGCCGCTCTGCGTCCCGGGCCGTAGCCGCAGCGTGACACGGGCACCCTCGAGCGTGGGCACGTCGATGTCGCCACCGAGCGCCGCTTCGGTGATCGTGATCGGGACGCGCACGGTGAGGTTGTTGCCGTCGCGGCCGAACAGGCGGTGTGGCGTGACGTGGCACTCGACGAGCAGATCGCCCGCCGGGCCACCGTTGCGCCCCGGCCCGCCACGACCCGGCAGGCGGATCGTCTGGCCGTCGGCCACACCGGCGGGAATGCGCACCTGCACCTCGCGGGCGCGGTGCTCGGTCCCCGTGCCGCGACAGGTGGGGCACGGCGACTCGACCACCACGCCACGCCCGCCACACGCCGGGCACGGGCGGGAGAACGAGAAGAACCCCTGGTTGTCGTCGACCACGCCACGCCCACCACACTGCGAGCAGGCCTTCGGCGTGGTCCCCGGGCGGGCGCCGGAACCGTGGCAGGTGGAGCACTCGGTATCGCTGGTGAGGTGCAGCGTGGTGGTCAGCCCACGGGCCGCGTCCTCGAAGTCGAGGGTCAGCGTCGCCGCCAGGTCCTCGCCGCGCTGTGGCCCGGCCGACGCCGTGGGGCCACGGCCGCGCCGGCCGCGCTGGAACATCTGGCCGAGCAGGTCGCCGAACCCCTCGCTGTCGACGTTGAAGTCGAAGTTGCCGTCCTGGCCGCCGAAGCCGCCGGCTCCGGGCCCGCCGTGGCCGTAGCCGCCCATCGGGCCGAGCGCGCGGACCTCGTCGTACTCCTTGCGCTTGGCGTCGTCGCCGAGCACGTCGTAGGCCGCGCTGACTTCCTTGAAGCGCTCCTCAGCCTTGTTGTCACCCGGGTGCGTGTCGGGATGGCTCTCGCGCGCCAGCTTGCGGTAGGCCTTGGTGATCTCCTTCGCCGTCGCCGTCTTCGACACCCCGAGGGTCTTGTAGTAGTCCTTTTCGAACCATTCGCGTTGTGCAGCCATCTCGTCACTCACCTCCTTGCAGCGTTGTCATGTTTCGGGTCCGGCTGGTGACGTGCGGTGAGGCACCGCCGGGCGGTGCCTCACCTCACGAACATCTGGTCTGGGTCAGCCGGCGACTTTGACCATCGCCGGGCGGAGCACCTTGCCCTTCCAGGTGTACCCACTCCGCAGGACCTCGGACACCATCGGCTCGGCGGTGTCACCGGGTTCGTGCAGCACGGCGTCTGCCAGGTTGGGATCGAACGGCAGGCCGTGCAGGTTCATGCTCTCCAGCCCGTGCTTGCGCAGTTCGCCGAGGAGCAGGCTGAACACCGGCTCGATCTCCGCCGGATGCTGGACGAACGCCGCCTCGACCGCATCGAGCACCGGAAGCAGCGCCTCGGCGATTCGTCCGGTGGCCCGGTCGATCTCGTCGGTTCGCTGGGCGTTGACCCGCTTGCGGTAGTTCTCGAAGTCGGCCTGCGTGCGCAGGGCGATGTCGCGGAACGAGTCGCGTTCGGCGAGCAGCACACCCAGGTCCTGGGCGACCGCGTCGGCTGCCGCCTGCTCGGCGGCCTCCTGCTCGGCGTCGACGTCAGCGCTGTGCTCGCCGTCGCGTGCGGACCCGGCATCGCCGAGCCGGTCGGCGCGAGGCCGCTCCGGCTCGACTCCCGGGTCGTCTGTCGGTTCGAACGAGTCAGTCATCGGGAGAACCCCCCGGTCACTTCTCGTCGACGATCTCGGCGTCGATGATCTCGTCGTCACCGCCGGTGCTGCCACCGGCCGAACCGTTGCCCGTCTGGCCCGCAGCCGACGAACCGTCGGCGGCCTGGTCGCGTGCGGCGGCCTCGTACAACTTCTGGCTGAACGCCTGCGTGGCGCCCATCAGGGTCTCCTGCGCGGTGCGGATCGCCGCGAGGTCGTTGCCGGCGAGCGCCGACTTCAACGCGTCGAGCGGGCCCTGCACCGCGGCCTTGTCGGCGTCGGCCACCTTGTCGGCGTTGTCCCGCAGCACCTTCTCGGTCTGGTACACCAGCGAGTCGGCGTTGTTGCGGACCTCGGCCTCTTCACGGCGCTGACGGTCTTCCTCGGCGTGCGCCTCGGCGTCTTTGACCATCTGGTCGATGTCCTTCTTGTCGAGCGTGGACTGCCCGGTGATGGTCATCGACTGCTCCTTGCCCGTGGCCCGGTCCTTGGCCGAGACGTGCACGATGCCGTTGGCGTCGATGTCGAAGGTGACCTCGATCTGGGGCACGCCACGCGGCGCCGGCGGCAGGTCGACGAGTTGGAACTTGCCCAGCGTCTTGTTGAACTGGGCCATCTCCCGCTCGCCTTGCAGCACGTGGATCTCCACGCTCGGCTGCATGTCGTCGGCCGTGGTGAACACCTCGGTGCGCTTGGTCGGGATGGTCGTGTTGCGCTCGATCAGCTTGGTCATCACACCGCCCTTGGTCTCGATGCCGAGGGACAGCGGGGTGACGTCGAGCAG
>CAZMHG010000226.1:0-5315 GCA_964565975.1 uncultured Ilumatobacteraceae bacterium
GTCCAGGAACGCCCGCAATGCCTTGGCGATCGGCCCGACGTCGGCGAAGTAGGCGATCTCCTGCAGCGCCGACTCGACCATCGCCTCGGGGGTGACGCCGCCGAACTTGTCGTACAGCGCCGGGTCGAGCGACCCGCCGTTGACCCCGATGCGGATCGGGAGGCCGCGATCGCGCGCCTCGGTCGCCACCGCCTTGATGTGCTCGGGGCGGCGGATGTTGCCCGGGTTCAGGCGCAACCCGTGCACCCCGGCTTCCATCGCCGCCAGCGCCATGCGGTACTGGTGATGGATGTCGGCGATCACCGGGATCGGCGAACGGGGCACGATCTGGGCCAGCCCCTCGGCGGCCTCGGGCTCGTTGCAGGTGCAGCGGACGATGTCGCACCCGGCCGCCGCGAGGGCGTAGATCTGCTGCAGCGTGCCCTCGACGTCGGCGGTCTTGGTGACGGTCATCGACCGGCGTGGCGGCCCCGACGGGGACCTTGCCGACGTGCAACAGGCGGGTCTGGCGCCTGGCGAAGCGGGATTCGGTTCCTTGCATCAGCGCACCGGGCGAGCGATGTCGAGGTACAGCGCGGCGAAGAACAGGAACCCGAGGAAGGCGATCGTCGCCATCGACACCGGGATCAGCTTGCGCACGTCGGCATGGTACGGCTTGCCGGGCTTGGAGCGCAGCCGCTCGTAGACCGCCATCGCCGCGTGGCCGCCGTCGAACGGCAGCAGCGGGATCATGTTGAACAGGCCGATGAACACGTTCAGCCCGGCCAACGCCAGCAGGATCCCGCCGAAGCCGGCGTCGCTGCCGATCTCCGAGCTGAACCGGGTCGCCCCGACCAGCGTCGACGGCTGGGTGTTGGGGTCGGCGCACGAGTCGGTGAGGTGGTCGAGGATGTTCTTCGGGTTGGCGACCTTGACGACGCCGCCGACACTTCCCCACATGATGTGGCCCAGGTCGGTGACGCTGCGGGTCGCCGCCGTGGCCAGCGAGGTGGATTGCCAGAAGACGTCGACGCCGCTGTTGACCCCGAGGAAGCCGATCCCCGGCCGGCACGGCGCCTCGCCCAGGACCACCGAGTAGGTCGTCGCCGCCCCTGCCTGATCGCGC
Organism: uncultured Ilumatobacteraceae bacterium; assembly: GCA_964565975.1. Lineage (GTDB taxonomy): Bacteria > Actinomycetota > Acidimicrobiia > Acidimicrobiales > Ilumatobacteraceae > JAKOUY01. Next base: position 1,106 of record CAZMHG010000226.1, read on the forward strand.
AGCAGGAGCTTCACCTCGTCACCAGGGTGATGGGCACGGATCACCTCGGTGAACTGGGCCGGGGTGGTGGGCGCGAGCCCGTCGATGCTGACGACCACCGAGTCGGGTTTGACCCCGGCCTTGGCCGCCGCGCCGTCGACCAGCACACGATCGATGGTCACCTGTGTGCCGGCGACCCGCGTCCCTTTGATCGCGTACACGCCGAACAGCAGGGCGATGGCGATCAACACGTGCATCAACGAGCCGGCGGTGATCACCAGCAGGCGCCGCGGAAAGCTCTTGTTGCGGTAGGCACGTGACTCGTCCTCTGGCGCGACCTCGTCGAGGTTGTTCATGCCGATGATGCGCACGAACGCGCCCACCGGGTAGGCACGGACGCCGTACTCGGTCTCGCCGCGCCGGAAGCTGAACAGCTTCGGGCCCATGAAGATGAAGAACTGGGTGGCCTTCATCCCGGTCCACTTGGCCGTCAGGAAGTGGCCCAACTCGTGCAGGAAGATCGACACCAGCAGGCCGATGGCGAAGACCAGCTGCCACTTGTCGTGGAAGCCGAGCCACACGAGGAGCGCGACGATCACCCCGATGCCGACCACGGCGCGCACGCCGCCCGTCGAGCCGCCGGCGTCGGGCGTGTCCGTCCCGCCGGCCATCACCTCGTTGCGGAACTTGACGTACGCGTCGGTCACGTACTGACCCTCCTGTCGCTGCGGGCGATGAGTTCTGCGGCGACGCGTCGCGCCGCCGCGTCCACAGCGATCACGTCGTCGACGTCGCGCGGCACCACCGGCTCGTAGCGCTCCATCGCCGCGGCGTTCATCGCCGCGATCTGCGGCCAGCGCAGCCCGCCGGCGAGGAACGATTCGACGGCGACCTCGTTGGCCGCGCTCAGCCACGCCGGCGCGGCGCCGCCGGCGCGTCCGGCGTGGTAGGCCAGCGCAAGGCAGCCGAAGGTCTCGACGTCCGGCATGGCGAAGTCCAGCCGGGCCACTGCGGTCCAGTCGATCCGCCCGAACGGGGTTCCCAACCGATGCGGATGACCGAGCGCGTAACCGATCGGCAGGCGCATGTCCGGCATGCTCAACTGGGCGATCGTCGACCCGTCAGTGAACTCGACCATCGAGTGCACCACGGACTGCGGGTGGACGACGACGTCGATCTGGTCGTAGGGGGTGCCGAACAGCTCGTGCGCCTCGATCACCTCAAGGCCCTTGTTCATCAGCGTGCTGGAGTCGACGGTGATCTTCGGTCCCATCGACCAGGTCGGGTGGGCCAACGCCTGCTCGACGGTGACCCCGGCGAGCTCGCCTGCGGTTCGGCCGCGGAATGGCCCGCCGCTCGCCGTGAGGACCAGGCGGGCGACCTCGCGCCCGGCGTCGGCGGACGAGCGCAGACACTGATGCAGCGCGCAGTGCTCGCTGTCGACCGGTACCAGCTCCGCGCCAGGGACGCCGCGAAGCGGCTGGACCACCGGTCCGGCGGCGATCAGGCTCTCCTTGTTTGCCAGGGCCAGGCGCTTGCCGGCACGCAGGGTGGCCACCGTGACCGGGAGCCCGGCGAAGCCGACGACGGCGTTGACAACGACGTCGGCCGCGTCGACCAGCCCGGCCGTGTCGGCGATCACGTCGATCTGTGCCTGATCGCCAAGCGCCGCGGCGACCGCGGCGCGCGCCGCCGGATCGGCCACGGCGACAACCTCGGGTCGCCACCTGCGGGCTTGCTCGACCAGCGCGTCGACCGACGAACCGGCGCCGAGCGCCGTCACCCGGAACGCGCTGCCCGACGCCTGGATGACCTCCAGGGTCTGCACACCGATCGACCCGGTCGAACCGGCAATCGCGACTCGCCGCGTGCTGCCGGACGATGGGGAGGGGGCAGGCATCAGTCGACAGTCTCGCAGCGCGCGATCGCAGAACAACCCCGGCCGCGCGGCACGCCCCGGCGCGGGGGCCACAACCGGCTCAGGCCTGGATGACCATCGTCAGGTAGTACACCGCGGGCAGCACGAACAAGAAGGCGTCGAAACGGTCGAGGACGCCGCCATGGCCCTTGATCAGGGTGCCGAAGTCCTTGATGCCGAGGTTGCGCTTGAACATGCTCTCGGTCAGATCGCCGAGCGGTGCGGCGATCGAGATGACCAGACCGAGCTCGAGCAGGCTGCCTGCCGAGTTCCAGGTGTTCGGCATCTTGTCGAACATCGAGATCAGCAGCATCGCCAGCAACGTCGCCACGGTGCCGCCGATCAGGCCCTCGACGGTCTTGCCCGGGCTGATCCACTGGCGCAGCGGGCGTTTGCCGATCGCGCTGCCGACGAAGTAGGCGCCGGTGTCGTTGGCCACCACGCCGATCACCGTGAGCACCAGCGTGTCGGTCCCCCACGGCGCGAACTTGGCGGTTCCCAGGTCCAGGATCATCGCCGCGTGGGCGCCCATCACGCCGATCCAGACGATCGCCAGGATCGTGATCGCCACGTTCGGCAGCGGGTTGGAGTCGACGTCGGACCCGGCCATGTACGTCACGCTTGCGGCGATCACCGACAGCGTCAGCACGAGCGGGATGGCGACCACACCGACCCAGTATGTGGCCAGCGGCGCGGCGACACAGCCCGCAAGGCCGAGCCACAGCGCCGGCTGGTAGCCCTTCTCGGTGACCTTGTCGAAGTACTCGTAGGCCGCGAGACCAAGCACGACGACGATGATCGCGAGCATCACCAACGGCTTGCGCGACACCGCAGCACCGAAGAACACGGCGAGCATCAACACGCCGGCGACGACCGCGGCCGGCAGGTCACGGCCAGCCGTCGCCGCTGTTGCGGCTTGGCGCGGCACGGGGCGGGTGGGGTTCGTCGGGCGACCAGCGGTGCGGCGGACGTCGGCTGCCGAGCGCTTCTTCGAACCGGGCGCTGGCCGGCGCTCGCCACCAGTGGGGTCGGTGCCGATGGTGATCCGGCCCGGCTCGCGACGGATCGACGCCGAAGGTTCACGGCTCCCGCCGCCGGTCGGGTCGCGCTGGTCGCGCGGTTCGCGAGGTTCGCGAGGTTCGCGGGACGGCGTGATCGGCAACGTGCCCGACACCCGGCTCATCGCCCCACTCGGGTCGGCGGCCGGCGCCGGACGTGGCGCGTCGTCGCTCCACACCGGCCCGTCCTCGGCAAAGGTGGACCAGACGTCGACGTCGTCGTGGTCGGCCTGGCCGGCGTTGCCACTGCTGTCGTGGACGGCGACACGCGGCACCTCGCCGGTGGCCGGCTCGGTCCAGTGCGGGAGCGGACCGGTGTCGCCATCACGAAACGACAAGTCCGTGCGGCCCATCTCGCCCGTCGGCTCGTCACCGAACAGCGGCGGGCCAAAGTCGTCGTCACTGCGCCGGCGGCGATGCTCATCGGACATTGGGAACCCCTTCCAGGCCACCGTGCAGGCGGTCGCGGTCAGACATCGAGCAGCTCCTGTTCCTTGCGAGCAGCTGCCTTGTCGATGTGGTCCACGTGCTCGTGCGTGATCTTCTCGAGTTCCTTCTCGGCACGCTCCAACTCGTCGGCGGAGATCTCACTCGCCTTCTCGCTGGCCTCGAGGTGCTTGCGCGCATCTCTGCGAACGTTGCGCACCGCGATCCGGCCGTCCTCGGCCATGTGCTTGACGATCTTGACGTACTCCCGGCGGCGTTCCTCGGTGAGCGGCGGGAAGTTGAGCCTGATCACCACGCCGTCGTTGCTGGGTGACATCCCGAGGTCGCTGTCGCGGATCGCCCGCTCGATCGCGGCCAACGAGGCGCGGTCGTGGGGCTTGACCACCAGCTGGCGCGCTTCGGGCACCTGGAAGCCGGCGAGCTGCTGCAGGGGCACCTGCGAGCCGTAGTAGTCCACGAGGAGCCGCTCGACCAGCGCCGGCGCCGCCCGGCCGGTGCGCACGGTGGTGAACTGCGATTGCACGTGATGGACCGCCTTTTCCATCTTGTCGATCGCTTCGAGGAGGGTCTCTTCCGTCACTCGCCCCAGCGTACCGAGCACGACCGGTCCGAACCGTGCATCCCTGCGCCGGGCGGTGCCACCGCGCCGATCCGACGCCGGCGATGGTCAGTCGTGGACCATCGTGCCGACCTGCTCGCCGCGCAGGATGTTCTGCAACGCGCCCGGGGCCGACATGTCGAACACGACGATGGGGATGCGGTTGTCCCGGCAGAAGGCGATCGCCGTGGCATCCATCACCTTGAGATC
>CAZMHG010000227.1:0-5314 GCA_964565975.1 uncultured Ilumatobacteraceae bacterium
GGGATGCTCGTGCTGTTCGGCGGAGCCAGCGGGCAGGTGCCGCCGTTCGACCTGCAGCGGCTCAACGCGCAGGGCTCGTGCTACGTCACCCGGCCGAGCCTGTTCCACCACGCCGACCAGCGTGACGAACTGCTGTGGCGGGCGCGCGAGGTGTTCGAGTGGATCCGTTCGGGTGTCGTCACGGTCGACATCGGCGGCACGTTCGCGCTCGACCAGGCCGCCCAGGCCTACGACGCGCTCGAGAGCCGTCGCAGCACCGGAAAGCTGCTGCTGATCCCGTGAACCATCGCCATCCGCACCCGACCGCGCGCCGACCGGACTGCTCGCTGGCGGGACAGGACCGCCGCCGGACGAGCCGTTACGCTCGCCAGGCCTGACAACCAAAAGGGGGCCCGATGGCCGAAGACGATCACGGCACCGACGAGGAGCAGGCGACACGCAACTCGCTCGGACTCGGCGGGTTCAGCTTCGTCGGGCTCGACCGCCGCCAGACGGCGCAGGCGCTGCTGCGCTTCGCCGGCAAGGCGATCCGCCAACCGGGCGTCGTCGCCGCAGGCGGCGCAGCCCTGGTCGCCGAGGAGCTGCGCATCCTCACCGGTGCATCCAAGCTGTCGCCCGACGCGAAGGACCGCCGGTTCTCCGACGCCGCATGGGGTCGTCCCGGCTGGCGCCAGGTCGTCCAGTCGTACCTCGCCCTGCGTGACGTGGTCAACCGCAGCGTCGACGAGCTCGACCTGGACGACGCCAGCAAGGACCGCGCCCGGTTCGGGCTGATGCAGCTCACCGAGGCTGCTGCACCGTCCAACAATCTGCTGCTCAACCCGGTGGCGATTCGCCGCGCGCTGGAGACACGCGGTGCGTCGCTGCGCGCTGGGGCGCGCCACCTGGCCTACGACCTGCGGCACAACGGCGGGCTGCCCAGCCAGGTGGACACGCGCCCGTTCACCGTGGGCGGCAACCTCGCCGCGACGCCCGGCTCGGTCGTCTGGCGCACCGACCAGTTCGAGCTGATCCAGTACCACCCGAGCACGCCGAAGGTCCGCCGGCGGCCGCTGCTGGTGATCCCACCGCAGATCAACCGGTACTACTTCTTGGACCTCGCGCCGGGACGCAGCTTCGTCGAGTACGCGGTCTCGCGCGGCCAGCAGGTGTTCATCATCTCGTGGCGCAACCCGCAGCAGGAGCACCGCCACTGGTCGCTCGACACCTACGTGAGCGCGATCATCGACGCGATCGACCAGGTGCGCGCGATCGCCAGGACGAAGGACGTCAACACCGTGGCGTTCTGCGCCGGTGGGATGACCCAGTCGATCATGCTCGGCTACCTGCAGGCCACCGGTCGCCGCCTGGTCAACGCGGCGACCCTCGGTGTGACGATGATCGACACGCATCGCGAGAGCGCGATCAACAGCTTCGCCACGCGGCGCTCGGTCGACTCCACGATCGGGCGGTCGCGCAAGGCCGGTGGCGTGAAGGGCCGCGAGCTGGCGCGGATCTTCGCCTGGATCCGGCCGAACGACCTGATCTGGAACTACTGGGTGTCGAACTACCTGCTCGGCGAGAACCCGCCGGCATTCGACGTGCTCGCCTGGAACGCCGACGCGACGAACCTGCCGAACCAGATCCACGAGCAGTTCCTCGACATCTCGATGCGCAACGCGCTGCTGGTCCCCGAGGGCGTGTCCGTGCTCGGCCACTCGGTCGACCTGCACACCGTGGACGTCGACACCTACTCGGTCGGTGCGTCGACCGACCACCTGGTGCCGTGGCAGGCCTGCTACCAGGCCACCAAGCTGTTCTGCGGTGAGCAGCGCTACGTGCTGTCGAACAGCGGCCACATCCAGGCGCTGGTCAACCCGCCGACCAACCGCAAGGCGAGCTACTACGTCAACGACGACCTCAGCGGCACCGCCGAGGAATGGCTGGCAGGTGCGACGAAGCGGTCGGGCAGCTGGTGGTCCGACTGGGCCGAGTGGATCGATGCGCGGTCGGGGGCGCTGCGCAACGCGCCGACATTGGCCGGCGACGCCGACCATCCCGTACTGTGCTCCGCGCCGGGGACGTACGTGACGTCCTGATCCCGCACCGCCCTGCCCGCCGCATCGACTGACCCCCCGCATCGATCAAGGAGCCCCCGCCCATGATGGACGTCCCGCTGAACAGCTGGCTGCTGTTCGCGCACGCCGAAACCCACAACCGGCACGCCGAGATCGTCAGCCGGATGGTCGACGGCACGATCGCACGCCACACGTACGGCGAATGGGCGGCGCGCACCCAGCAGCTGATGCACGCGCTGGACGCGCTTGGCCTGGCCGAGGGTGCCCGTGTCGCCACGCTGGCGTGGAACAGCCACCGCCACCTCGAGGCCTACTTCGCCGTGCCGTGCACTGGGCGTGTGCTGCACACCGGCAACGTCCGACTGTCGTCCGAGGAGTTGGCCTACCTGCTGCGCCATGCCCAGGACCGCGCCGTGCTGATCGAGCCCGACCTGATCGGTGTGCTCGAACCGATCTACGACGAGTTGCCCGATCTCGAGCACGTCGTCGTCCTCGCCGACACGGTCCCCGAGACGACGATCCCGAACGTGCTGGCCTACGAGCAACTGCTCGCCGCGCAGCCGACGACCTACCCGCGCCGCCACATCGACGAGCGCTCACCGCTCGGCCTGTGCTACACGTCGGGCACCACGGGCAAGCCGAAGGCCGCCGAGTATCTGCACCGCTCGACGTTCCTGCACGCCCAGGCCGTCGCCTCGCCCGCCGGCATGCGCATCTCCCGCCAGGACTGCGTGCTCCCGATGGTGCCGATGTTCCACGCCAACGCGTGGGGCGCCCCGTACGCCGCGGTGATGAACGGCGCCAAGCTGGTGCTGTACGCCGGCGCGCTCGACGCGTCGTGCTTCGTCGACCTGCTCGTGGGCGAGCGGGTCACCGTCGCCGCCGGCGTCCCCACCGTGTGGCTCACGGTGGCCGACGAGCTGAGCCGCCGCGGCGCCGAGCTGGACAGCCTGTCGCACATCATGTGCGGCGGCAGCCAGCCGCCGGCGACGCTGATCGAGCGCTACCGCACCGAGTACGGCGTCGACATCGTCCAGGCCTGGGGGATGACCGAGACCTCGCCGTTGGCGTCGGTCGCCTGGCCGCAGGAGCGGATGCGCGACTGGCCCGACGCCGACCTGACCCGCGTCGTGCGCAGCCAGGCAGGCATGCCGCTGCCGGGGATCGAGCTGTGCGTCCGCGACGAGGCCGGCAACGACCTGCCCGCCGACGGGGTGTCGATGGGCGACTTGTACGTACGCGGCCCGTGGGTGATCGACGGGTACCTCGGCGGCGACGGCGCCGAGCAGTTCACGGCCGACGGCTGGTTCAAGACCGGCGACGTGGCGATCATGTCGCCCGACGGCTACTTCGTCATCGCAGACCGCACCAAGGACCTGATCAAGTCCGGCGGGGAATGGATCAGTTCGGTGGACATGGAGGCGGCAATCATGGCAATGCCCGACGTAGCGGAGGCGGCAGTGATCGCCATCCCCGACCCGAAGTGGCAGGAACGCCCCCTCGCCGCGGTCGTGCCCCGCGCCGGCGCGACGGTCACGCTCGACGACGTCCGTGCGCACCTGCGTGAACACGGCTTTGCCGCCTGGCAGCTTCCCGACCGGGTCGAGCTGATCACCGAGGTCCCCAAGACGTCGGTCGGCAAGTTCGACAAGAAGGTCCTGCGCGGGAAGTTCGGGTCATGAGCGCCAAGCCATTGCGTGAGGTCTCGGCCGGGCGTGACGCGGCCACGGTGGTGGACGAGCCGACCATCGTGCTCGACGAGCGTGTCCGCGTCGGCCAGCACCGCGTGCGGACCCGCGTGGTCGGCACCGGCGCACCGCTGCTGCTGATCAACGGCATCGGCGCCAACATCGAGATGTGGCGCCCGCTCGCCAGGCACCTGCCGAACCGCCAGCTGATCATGTTCGACATGCCGGGCGCGGGTGCGTCGTCCACGCCGCTTGTGCCGCGGCCGATGTACTTGTACGCCCGGCTCACCGCAGCGCTCGTTCGCAAGCTGGGCTACGACGCCGTCGACGTCCTCGGGCTGTCGTGGGGCGGCGCGGCCGCGCAGCACGTCGCCGTCGCCTTCCCGCGGGTGGTCCGCAGGCTGGTGCTGTGCGCCACCCTGCCCGGTTGGCCGAGCGTGCCGGGCAACCCGGCGGCGATGCGGATCCTGATGGACCGCCGGCGCTATACCGACACCGAGTACCTGCGCAAGGTCGCCCCGACGCTGTACGGCGGCGAGATCCGCCGCGACCCGGGGCTGATGGCCGAGCAAGAGCGTGCCCGCGCCGGGCGGCCGCCCGGTACGTGGGGGTACCTCGGGCAGCTGTTCGCGGCGATGACGTTCACCAACTGGCCGACGATGAACATGGTCCAGGCGCCGACGCTGGTGATCGCCGGCGACGACGATCCGATCGTCCCGCTGCTCAACGGCCGCATCCTGGCGTACGGCATCCCTGGTGCCCAGCTGCACGTGCTCGAGGGTGCCGGCCACCTGTTCCTGCACACCCAGCCCGAGCGTGTCGCGCCGATGATCGACGAGTTCCTCGGCTGACGCGCCGGGTCACAGCGAGCTGCGCAGCGCCTTCTTGTCGATCTTGCCCATCGGGTTGCGCGGCACCTCGTCGACGAACCGGAACTGGCGCGGGCACTTGTAGCCGGCCAACGCGGCGCGGCACCAGGCGAGCAGCTCGTCGGCATCGGCAACGCTGCCCGGGGTGAGCTGGACGACGGCGACCAGGCGCTCGCCCATCTCCGGGTCGGGCAGGCCGACGCACGCGGCGTCGGCGACCGCCTGGTGCGTGACGAGGACCTGCTCCGCTTCGGCGGGGTAGATGTTCACGCCTCCGGACACGACCATGTCGCTGAACCGGTCGGTGATGTACACGAACCCGTCGTCGTCGATCACGCCGATCTCGCCGAGCGTGAACACACCGGGAGCGATGTGTGCGTCGGCGGTCTTCTGCGGGTCGCCCTCGTAGACGATGCCGCGGCCGGTGGTGTCGCGGAAGTACAGGCGGCCCTCGGTGTTGGCCGGCAGCTCGTTGCCGGCGTCGTCGACGACGAGCGCCTGGAACGGCGCGGCGGCCCGGCCGACCGAGCCTGGATGGGCCAGCCAGTCCGCTGAGCTGATCGAGCAGACGGTGCCGGACTCGGTGCCGCCGTACGACTCGCTGAGCACTGGCCCCCACCAGTCGATCATCGCCCGCTTGACCTCCACCGGGCAGGCACCGCCGGTGTGGGCGATGGCGCGCAGCGACGACACGTCGTAG
>CAZMHG010000228.1:0-386 GCA_964565975.1 uncultured Ilumatobacteraceae bacterium
CGGCGCAGTACGCCAAGGTCGTCGCCGCGGATGGGGAACCGTCACCGTGACCGGCTCCCCGCCGGACGTCACGATCACCGGGTCGCCGCCGGACGCCATCCGTGCCCAGGGGCCGTGGGCCGACGCCCCGCACGAGGAGTGCGGGGTCCTGGCGATGTCCACGCCCCACGGCGAGGGCGTCGCCAGCATGGCCTTCTTCGGCCTGTTCGCCCTGCAGCACCGCGGGCAAGAGGCGGCCGGCATCGCCGTGTCCGACGGCAGCCGCGCCATCCAGTCGATGCTGCTGACGGCGTGGGGCGAGGGCGTCGGCTCCAACTGGGTCGGCTTCCTGGGACCGGAGGCGGTCAAGCCACTGCTGGGCATCCCCGACGACCTGGAGCTACTGG
>CAZMHG010000228.1:396-5309 GCA_964565975.1 uncultured Ilumatobacteraceae bacterium
CGGGCTCTCCGATGTCCACTCGGAGCAGTGATTGGTCGCGTTGAAGACCTCGCCCCCCAGGATCGCCTCGCCCGCCTGACCGGCTACCACGCCATCGGCCACACGCGCTACAGCACCACCGGGGGCGCCGGGACGCACAACGCCCAACCGTTCCTGGTGGAGACGATGCACGGCCCGATGGCCCTGGCGCACAACGGCAACCTGGTGAACACGGCTGCGCTGCGCGCCGAACTGCTCGGCCGTGGCTTCGGGCTGACGGCGACCAGCGACACCGAGGTCCTGACGTTGATGCTCACCTCTGCCGGCGGCCGTGATTGGGAAGAGCGCCTGGAGCGCACCCTGCCGGCGTGGAAGGGCGCCTACTGCCTGGCGATCCTGGCCCACGATCGGGTCATCGTCTGCCGTGATCCGTGGGGGTTCCGCCCGCTGTCGGTCGGTCGCCTGCCGGACGGCGGCTGGGCCGCGGCGTCCGAGACCTGCGCGCTGATGACCCTCGGCTGCTCCGACGTCAGCGAGATCCGCCCCGGCGAGATCGTCACGCTGCAGGGCAGCGAGATCCGCCGCCGCCAGGTGCTCGCCCAGGCCGCGCCGGCGCACTGCGCGTTCGAGTTCGTGTACTTCAGCCGCCCGGACTCGGTGTGGCTCGGCCACAACGTGCACCACGTCCGCCAGCGGCTGGGCGAGCGGCTGGCGATCGAGTCACCGGTCGACGCCGACGTCGTGGTCCCGGTGCCGGACAGCTCGATCCCCGCGGCGATCGGCTACTCCCGGGTCTCGGGCGTGCCGTTCAACGACGGGTTGATCAAGAACCGCTACATCGGCCGGACGTTCATCGAGCCGGCCCAGGCGCAGCGCCAGCGTGGCGTGGCACTGAAGTTCAACGCGCTGGCCGAGAACCTGGCGGGCAAGCGCGTGGTGATGATCGACGACTCGCTGGTGCGCGGCACCACCGCCGGGCCGCTCGTCAAGCTGGTGCGCGACGCCGGCGCGGCCGAGGTCCATCTGCGGATCACCTGCCCGCCGATCACCCACGCCTGCCACTTCGGCGTCGACATGGGCCACGACGGCGACCTGATCGCCTCGCGCCAGTCGGTCGACGAGATCCGTCAGCACATCAGCTGCGATTCGCTGGCGTTCCTGTCGTTGCACGGCATGACCGACGCGATCGCCGACGGCGACGCGACGACCGGCGCCAGCCTGTGCACCTCGTGCTTCACCGGCGCGTATCCGATGCCGGTCGAGGACGCCCCGGTCAAGCTGGCCTTCGAGCAGGCGCTGCGCTGATGCACGTCGCCGTCCTCGGCGCCGGTGGCCGCGAGCAGGCCATCGCCCACGCCTGCCGGCTGCACGGTCACCGTGTCGAGCTGATCGGTGACACGGGAACGGGCCCGGACGCGGCGATCGAGGCGGCGATCGAGAGCGCACCGGACCTGGTCATCGTCGGCCCCGAAGCGATGCTCGCCGCGGGCGCCGCCGAGCGGTGCCGTGCCGCGGGCATCCCGTGCTTCGGCCCGACGTCGGATGTCGCCCGGTTGGAGACGTCGAAGTCGTACGCCAGGGCCCTGACGCGGGAGCTGGGCATCCCCTCGCCGGCGGCGACGACGTACCCGGACGGCGGGTCGGCCCTCGCCGGCTGGAACGCCGCGGGGCGCCCCAACGTCGTGGTCAAGCGCGACGGGCTGGCAGGCGGTAAGGGCGTGATCGTCCCGCACGACGCGGCGACGACCGAAGCGGCGATCCGCATGCTCGGCGCGCACGGGCCGATCCTGCTCGAAGAGCAGCTGAGCGGCCCCGAATGCACGCTGCTGGCGTTGTGCGACGGGCGCCACGCCGTCGCCTTGCCCCTCGCTCAGGACCACAAGCGCATCGGCGCTGGCGACACCGGGCCGAACACCGGTGGCATGGGCGCGTTCGCCCCGGCGATGCAGCACCTCGACCCGTCAGCGTTGACCGCGACGTTCGTCCAGCCGGTGCTCGACCATCTGGCCGAGGCCGGGACGCCATACGTCGGCGTGCTCTACGCCGGGCTGATGGTCACCGCCGACGGACCCAAGCTGATCGAGTACAACTGCCGGTTCGGCGACCCCGAGGCCCAGGCGGTACTGGCCCTGCTGCGCAGCGACCTCGCCGAGCTCGCCCTGGCCTGCACCACCGGCAACCTGGCGGGCGCGGCGGTGGACGTGGATCCGGGCGCGGCGGTCACCGTGGTCGCGGCCGCCCCTGGCTACCCGGACGCCGCGGTCCTCGGCGCGCCGGTCACGGTGAACGGCGAGCCCCGCGAGCTGGCCACGACCGTCGCGCTCGACGGCGCGTTGCTGCACCCCAGCGGCGTCAGCGCCGGACCCGCACCGGTCACCACCGCAGGCCGCGTCCTGTCGGTCACGGGCACCGGGCCGACGCTGGCCGAGGCCCGCGAGCAGGCGTACGGCGTGCTGTACGACGTCGAGTTCGACGGGATGTACGTCAGGCCCGACATCGGCTGGCGAGCACACGCTGCCGGGCTGGCGAGCTACGCCTCCACCGGCGTGGACATCGACGAGGGCAGCCGCGCCGTCGCGCAGATGAAGGCCGCCGTCGAGGCCACCCACGGCCCGGCGGTGCTGCGCGGCGTCGGCAGCTTCGGCGGCGCGTTCAGCGCCGCGGCGCTGCGCGAGATGACCGACCCCGTCCTGGTCGGCTCGACCGACGGCGTCGGCACCAAGGTGGAGCTGGCGGCGCGCACCGGCCGGTACCGCGGCGTCGGCCTGGACATCGTCAACCACTGCGTCAACGACGTCCTCGTCCAGGGTGCCCGGCCGCTGTTCTTCCTCGACTACGTCGCCGCGTCACGCATCTCCGCCGGGATGGTCGCCGAGATCGTCGCCGGCATGGCCGAGGCCTGCGCGGCGAACGGCTGCGCGCTACTCGGTGGCGAGACCGCGGAGATGCCCGGCGTGTATCAACCCGGCGCGTTCGATATCGCCGGCACGCTGGTCGGGGTGGTCGACCGCCCCAACCTGCTCCCCCGCGCCGCCGTGCAACCCGGCGACACGCTGATCGGGCTGCTGAGCAACGGACCACACACCAACGGGTACTCGCTGCTGCGCAACCTGTTCAGTTGGCTGCCGCTCGACGCCCGTCCGGCGCCGCTCGATCGTTCGCTGGCCGACGCGCTGCTGGAGCCGCACCGTTCGTACCTCGGGCTGCTCGGCCCGGTGTTGCGCCATCCGGCGCTGAAGGCGATGGCGCACATCACCGGCGGCGGCCTGCAGGAGAACCTGCCGCGGGTCCTGCCGGACGGTGTCGCCGCGGAGATCGACCTCGGCTCGTGGCCGCTGCCGCCGATCTTCCAACTCGTGCAGCAGGTCGCCACAGGGATCGAGCGCGACGAGCTGTACCGCACGCTGAACATGGGTGTCGGCATGGTCCTGGTCACCGACCAACCCGACGCCCTCGCCGAGGCGCTCCCCGAGCAGACCTACGTCATCGGCCGGCTGGTCGACGGGCCGCGGACGGTGACACTGCGATGACCACCGCGATGACCACCGCGATGACCGCTGCGATGACCACCGCGTCGCCAGGGGGCCGGCTGGTCGTGCTGGCCAGCGGTGGTGGAACGAACCTGCAGGCAATCCTCGACGCCTGCGCAGCGGGCCAGTTGCCGGCTGGCGTGGTCGGTGTCGTCGGCAACGTTCCTGGCGCCGGGGCGCTGCGGCGCGCCGAGCGCGCCGGTGTCCCGGCGATCGCGCTCCCGACGTCCCCCACCGTGGACCGCGCCGCGTACGACACCCGCCTGGCGGACGCGGTTGCCGAGCTGGCGCCGGACTGGGTGGTCCTTGCCGGCTGGATGCGCCTGCTGACGATGCACTTCCTCGCCCGATTCCCGGCACGGGTGGTCAACCTGCACCCTGCCCTGCCCGGCGAGCTCCCGGGCACCCACGCCATCGAGCGGGCCTACCAGGAATCCCGCGCCGGCACGCGCACCCGCACCGGCGTGATGGTCCACCTCGTCGCCGACGAAGGCATCGACGACGGACCGGTCCTCGCCACCGCGACGGTACCGATCCGCGGCGACGACACCCTCGACACGCTGGCGGCGCGTGTCCACGAAGCGGAACACCGGCTGCTGGTTGCCACACTGCAAGGACTGCTGGAAGGAGCCACCGATGGTCACCCCCACCCGTGACGAGTTCTTCGACTACTACGAGGCACTCACCTTCGACGACGTCGTCATCGTCCCCGGCTACAGCGAGGTGCTGCCCGACGCGGTCGACGTGCGCGCCCGCCTCGCCGGCGACGTCTGGCTGAACGTGCCGCTGGTGTCGGCGGCGATGGACAAGGTGACCGAGGCGCGCATGGCGATCGCCATCGCCCGCCAGGGCGGGATCGGCGTGATCCACCGCAACCTGACGATCGACGACCAAGCGGCCGAGGTCCAGCGGGTCAAGCGAAGCCAGAGCGGGATGATCACCGACCCGGTCACCCTCGGTCCCGACGCGCTCATCGCCGACGCCGAGTCGCTGATGTCCCGCTACCGGTTCAGCGGTGTCCCGATCGTCGACGACGACCGCAGGCTGGTCGGCATCCTGACGAACCGCGATCTGCGCTTCACCTCGCCGGCCGACCTCGGCCGCCCGGTGACCGACTTCATGACCAGCGACGGCCTGGTCACCGCACCGGTCGGCACCTCGCTGGACGCCGCCAAAGCACTGCTCCAGCGGTACCGGATCGAGAAGCTGCCGCTGCTCGACGAGGACGGTCGCCTAGCCGGGCTGATCACGGTCAAGGACATCCAGAAGCGCCAGGACTATCCACACGCGGCGCACGACGACCAGGGCCGGCTGCTCGTCGCCGCCGCCGTCGGCGTCGGCCCCGATGCCGACAAGCGTGCCGACGCGCTGATCTCCCAAGGCGTCGATGCGCTGGCGATCGAC
>CAZMHG010000229.1:0-5305 GCA_964565975.1 uncultured Ilumatobacteraceae bacterium
GTCACGGTGAGCGCCCGATCGACGCCAAGCTTCAGCGCGGTGGCGGACATCTGCACGATCGACGGGAAGCAGGCGTACAGGTCGACGTGGGCGATGTCGTCCGGCCCGATCCGCGCCGCGCCGTACGCGGCGCGCCCGGCGGCGGCCAGCGCCGGACTACGGCCGAGGTCGTGACGAGCGGCCACGAGCCAGGTCTCGTTCGCCTGGGCGATGACGTGCGGGAAGATCAACCGGTCGTCGGCGATCCCGATCGAGCGGGCCGCGTGGACGCTGCACAGGATCACCGCCGAGGCCATGTCGACGGTGTTGTTGGCGACCATCGCCTTGGTGTACGGAAAGGCGATCATCCGGTTGTCCGGGGCCGGGTTGCGGATCTCGGCGGCGGTGTGCGGTGTGCGGTCCCAGGCGTACGGGTTCGCCGACGCCACCGCGCTGAAGCTCTCCCACAGCCGGGCGATGCGATCGCGATGCGCGTCGACCGACTCGTCGCGGCGGGCGCGGATGCGGTCCTCGATCAGCGCGTAGGCCGGCGCCGCCCCGGCGAACATCGCCAACTCGGCCACCGCCTCGGGGGCGAAGGCCGACGTCGCCTCGGGGGCGCCCTCGCCCGGAGCGCTCTCCCACGTCGGCTTGATGCCCTGTGCCTTCATCCGCAGCGCGCTCCAGCGTGCCTCACCCCCGACGACCACGGCGATGTCCAGCTCGCCGCGGGCGATCCGCTGGGCAGCCAGCCCGACCAGGTCCTGCGGCCCGGTCCCGGACACGGCCGCGAGCGCCGTCGCTGCCCCCGGCGAACCGATCCGCGCCGCGACGAGCTGACCCGGGTTGGTGTGCCGGAACAGCCCGCCGGCGACGCCGACGAACCCGACTCGGGCAAGCAGGCGGTCCGCACCCGCATCGGCGGCCGCGGCGCGCACCGCTTCGGTCATCAGCTCGATCGGCCCGCAGGCATCCTCCAGCGGGCGCGCACCCGGCTCGTGCAACACCTGCGCGGCCCCGACGATCGCCGGCGCCGAGCCGGTCGCGGCCGACGTCACCGGGACACCGCGAACCCGCCGTCGGCGATCAGCACCTGGCCGGTGACGTAGCTCGCTGCGTCGGAGACCAGGAACAGCGCCGGACCGACCATCTCGTCCGGCGAGGCGAGGCGCCGCTGCAGGTTCATCACCCACATCCGCTCGACCGAATCGGGCCCGGCATTGCGGACCATGTCGGTGTCGACCGCGCCGGGCGCCAGGGCGTTGACCCGGATCCCGTGGGCTGCCCACTCGGCGGCCATGTTGCGGGTGAACGCCATCAACGCCGCCTTGCCGGCGGCATACATCGCCGTACCCGGCGAGTAGATCAGCGCGCCGACCGACAGCACGTTGAGCACGGAACCGTGCCCGCTCGCGGCGAGGTGCGGATGGGCGGCCTTGGCCAGGAACACCGGCCCCTGCAGGTTGACGGCGAACGACTTGTCCCAGGCGTC
The DNA here is from genome assembly GCA_964565975.1 of uncultured Ilumatobacteraceae bacterium. Lineage (GTDB taxonomy): Bacteria > Actinomycetota > Acidimicrobiia > Acidimicrobiales > Ilumatobacteraceae > JAKOUY01. Next base: position 1,472 of record CAZMHG010000229.1, read on the forward strand.
GGTCGTCAGCCCGGCGATCGGTTGGGCGAGCGGGTTGGCCGCGTTGTTGACCACGATGTCGACCCTGCCGAACTCGTCGACGGTGCGTGCCACGAGCGCGGCGACCGCTACCGGGTCGCCCATGGGGGTGGCCACACCGCGGGCCGTGACACCGGTGGCGCGCAGCGCGGCCTCGGTCGCGGCACACGCGTCGGCCTTGCGCGACGCGACCACCACCGACGCGCCGGCAGCAGCAAGGCCGTGGGCGATCGACCGGCCGATCCCCCGCGTCCCGCCCGTGACGATCGCCACCCGGCCGCCCAGATCGAACAACCGTTCCAGCTGATCCCGCTCCACGCCGGACATTCTTGCCACGTCCGGAGCGTCGACACCGGATCAAGGAGCACCCGTGCCGCCGGGCGTGGGCGCCCCCAGTAACCTCCCGGCCGTGATCGTCGTGGGTGGAGAAGCGCTGGTCGACCTGGTGATCGACCCGCGGGGCAACGTCGCCGCCAAGTTGGGCGGCGGTCCGTTCAACGCAGCTCGCGCTGCGGCCCGCCTGGGTGCGCCCGTGGCGTTCCTCGGTTCGCTGTCACGCGACCGCTTCGGCCAGCTGCTGCACCGCCAGCTGATCGACGACGGCGTGTCCGACGAGTTGATCTCGTCCACCGAGCTGCCCACCACGCTGGCCGCGGCCGAGCTCGACGACGGCGGCAGCGCGACGTACCGCTTCTACCTCACCGACACGTCCGCGCCGCTGGTGATGAACGCCGAACTGCCGGCGACGACGGCGATCTTCCACGTCGGCACGCTGGGCATGGTGCTCGAGCCGATGGCCTCGACGATGGAGGACCTCGTCGCCACGGCCGGCGAGGGCGTGCTGGTCCTGCTCGACCCCAACTGCCGGCCCCGGGTCACGCCGGACCGCGCCGGCTATCTGGCCCGGCTCGAGCGCATGCTCGGTCGGGCCGATGCGGTGAAGGTGAGCACCGACGACCTCGAGTTCATCGCTCCCGGCGAGCACGCCGCGGCCGTCGCCCAGATGCTGCAAGCCGGGGCGCGCGTCGTGCTGCACACCGACGGCGGTGACGCGGTGAACGTCCACACGCCCACGGCAGTGCGACGGGTCGACGTGCCCCGCGTTCGGGTGGCCGACACGATCGGCGCCGGCGACTCGTTCGGCGGTGCATTCGCTGCCTACTGGCACGCGGCGGGGTTGGGCCGCGGCGACCTGGCCAACCTCGACGCGCTCGTCGCCGCCACGGCCGCCGCCGTCGACGTCGCCGCGGTCAGCGTCACCCGCGTGGGCGCCAACCCGCCGTGGGCCGCCGAGCTTGGCGAGCGCTGGCAACCGCACCGTCCCTGACCACCACCCACCCAAGCAGAACGGCGTACCCGGCCCCCGCCCCGCCGCGTAGCGTGGGGCCATGCGCCTGACACCGACCGATCGGGATCGGCTGCTGATCTTCACCACCGCCGAACTGGCCCGGTCGCGTCGGGCGCGCGGCCTGCGGCTGAACGTGCCGGAGGCGACGGCGTTGATCGCCGACGCCGTGTGCGAAGCGGCGCGCGATGGCAAGCGCCTGCTCGGGGCTGCGGCGATCGGGGCGTCGGTGCTCACCGCCGACGACGTCCTTCCCGGTGTCCCCGACGTGGTCCGCGAGGTCAAGGTCGAGGCGGTGTTCGACGACGGCACGCGACTGGTGGTCGTGCGCGACCCGTTCGGACCCGACGCCGGCCTCGGACACGAGGGGCCCGGCGCGGTGATCACCGCGCCGCGCACCGCGAGTACGCCGGCCGGTCTGGTGCGACTCACCGTGCTCAACACCGCCGACGTCCCGATCAGCATCACCTCGCACTTCCACTTCTTCGAGGTCAACCCGCGGCTGTCCTTCGACCGGGCCGCGGCCTACGGGATGCGTCTCGCGATCCCGGCGGGGCAGGCACTGCGCTTCGAGCCGGGCACGCCGGCCGAGGCACCGCTGGTGCCGATCGGCGGTGCGCGGGTGGCGATCGGGTTCGCCGGTCTCGTCGACGGCCCGCTCGATGCACCGGGCGCCAAGCACGCCGCGCTGGCCCGCGCCGCGGCACAGGGGTACCACGGAGCCGACGCGTGACGAAGCACACGCACGGTCAGTTCGAGCACCAGCACGACCACGGTGACGTGCCGCACAGCCACACCCATCCCGACGAGATCCTGCCCGACGACTACGCAGCGATCCACGGACCGACCGTCGGCGACCGGGTCCGCCTGGGCGACACCGGGTTGGTGATCCAAGTCGAGTACGACGCACAGGAGCGCGGCAACGAGTTCCTGGTGGGGTTCGGCAAGACGGCACGCGACGGCCTGCTGCTCAAGGCGGCTGCCGTCAGGGACACCTGCGATGTGGTGATCTCCAACGTGGTCGTGATCGACGCGACCCGACGGATCGGCAAGGTGTCGATCGGCATCCGCGACGGGCGCATCTGCGGCGTCGGCCGGGCCGGCAACCCGGACATGCAGGACGGCGTCGACCTCGTCGTCGGCACCGGTACGACGATCATCAACGGCGAGGGCCTGATCGCAACTGCCGGCGCGATCGACACGCACGTCCACCTGCTCTCGCCGCGGATCATGGAGGCCTCGCTCGCCGCAGGGGTGACCACGATCATCGGTCAGGAGTTCGGCCCGGTGTGGGGCGTCGGCGTCAACTCGCCATGGGCCCTGCGCCACGCGTTCAACAGCTTCGATCAATGGCCGGTGAACATCGGGTTCCTCGGCCGTGGTTCGTCCAGCCGGCCCGAGCCGCTGATCGAAGCCCTCGTGGAAGGCGGCGCGGCGGGCTTCAAGGTGCACGAGGACCTCGGCGCGCACCCGCGGGCGCTCGACACAGCGCTGAACGTCGCCGAAGCGTTCGACGTGCAGGTCGCCCTGCACACCGACGGGCTGAACGAGAGCATGTGCGTTGAGGACACGCTGCAGGTCCTCGACGGCCGGACGATCCACGCCTTTCACATCGAGGGCTGCGGCGGCGGCCACGTACCCAACGTGCTCAAGCTGGCCGGCGTGGCCAACGTCGTCGGGTCGAGCACCAACCCGACGCTGCCGTTCGGGCGTGACGCGCTGGACGAGCACTACGAGATGATCTTCGCCGCGCATGGGCTGAACCACCACAACCACTCCGACCACCACCTGGTCACCGACCGGATCCGCGGCGGGACGATGGGCGCCGAAGGCGTGCTGCACGACCTCGGCGTGATCGGCATCACGTCCAGCGACGCGCAGGGCATGGGTCGCGCCGGCGAGACCGTGCGCCGCACGTTCCAACTGGCGGCGAAGAACAAGCACGACCTCGGCCACGGCGCCACCGCGCACGACAACGAGCGGGTCCGTCAGTACATCGCCAAGCTGACGATCAACCCGGCGATCGCCCATGGTCTGTCGCACGAGATCGGCTCGCTCGACACCGGCAAGCTGGCCGACATCGTCCTGTGGCGCCCCGACCACTTCGGCGCCAAGCCACAGCTGGTGCTGAAGGCCGGCTTCCCGGCGTACGGCGTGACCGGCGACCCCAACGCGACCACCGACTCGTGCGAGCCACTCGTCCTCGGCCCGCAGTTCGGCTCGTTCGGCGCGACGGCCGCCGACGTGTCGGTGGCGTTCGTCAGCCAGGCCGCGATCGACGCCGGCGACGACCACATGTCGACACGGCGACGCCGAGTCGCGGTGCGCGGCACCCGCGGCATCGGCCCGAAGGACATGGTCCTGAACGACCGGCTGGGCCAGGTCGACGTCGACGCGCGCACCGGCATGGTCACCCTCGACGGCGACACCGTGTACGCCGAGCCGTCCGCGTCCGTGCCGCTCAGCCGGCT
>CAZMHG010000230.1:0-5299 GCA_964565975.1 uncultured Ilumatobacteraceae bacterium
CTCCCCGCGTCGACGCCGGCGACGGGTCGGCGCGCCGCCGCCACCGACCACGTCGAGTGGATCACGCTGATCCTGGTCGGCGCGTTCCTCGCGGCGTTCGCCCTCGCCGTCGTCGTCGCCCGGTGGCTGCCGTGGCCGGTCGGCGTGGCCCTGTTCGCCGTGCTCGGCGCGTTCCAGATCTCGTTGCAGCACGAGGTGTTGCACGGGCACCCCACGCCGTGGCAGCGAGTGAACGAGTCGCTCGTCCACCTGCCGGCGATCCTGTGGCTCCCGTACCCGGTGTACAGCCAGAGCCATCGCCAACACCACGCCTCGCCGCTCACGGTGCCCGGCACCGACCCAGAATCGCACTTCGTTACCGGCGCGCAGTGGCGGCGCTACGGGCCCGTCCGCCGGGCGCTGCTGACCTGCAACCAGACCCTGCCCGGCCGGCTGTTGATCGCGCCGCCGAAGAACATCGCCCGGTCGCTCGTCGGCCAGGCCGCGGCCTTGCGCCACGACGCGGCACTGCGCCGCATCTGGGCGGTACACCTCCCGCTCGCCGTGCTGACATGGTGGCTCGTGGTGGACCTCGGGGGTGTGCGCTGGTGGGTGTTCCTGCTCGGCTACATCGACGGTGGGCTGGCGCTCACCTACCTGCGGTCCTTCGCCGAGCACCTGCCCGTCGACCACGGGACGCGCTCGGCGATGGTGCGGTCGAACCGGTTCTGGGGGACGCTGTTCCTGAACAACAACCTGCACCACGCCCATCACGAGCGGCCCGACGCGGCGTGGTTCGACCTGCCCCGGATCGCCGACACGCTCCACAGCGACCAACTGGCCCGGCAGGGCGCCGGCTGGTACCCCGGCTATGCGGCCCTGGCTCGGCGGTTCCTCGTGCGGCCGATCGCCCCGGCGGTGCACCCGGCCACGACCGAGTAGCGATGCCCCGCGGCCGCGCCAGCCTGTCGATGTACCCGTTCGCCGAACTTCGTCCGGCCACCGAGGGTCTGCTGGCGGCCCTTACCGCGCACCTCCACACCGACGTCGCGCTCGACCCGTGGAGCATGCCGTACGACGCGCGGTGGACCGACCCGGACCTGCTGATCTCCCAGACATGCGGCTACCCGCTGGTCACGCGGCTGGCGGATCAGGTTCGCCTGCTCGGTGCGTTCAGCTACGCCACGGCGGTGTCCGACGGCTACCGGTATCGCAGCGTGATCGTCGCCGCGACCGCGGCCGCCGCCGTGACCCCTCAGGCGGGTGCGGTTGCCGCGGCAAACCAACCCGACAGCTTGTCCGGGTGGATCAGCCTGCTGTCCTACGCCGGCGGGGCCTGGCCGGGCAGCGTGCGCTGGACGGGGTCACACGCCGCGTCGATCGACGCCGTGCGCGTCGGGCGCGCCGACATCGCCTCGATCGACGCGGTGACCTGGGCGCTGCTCGTGCACCACCATCCGGCGCGGTGCGCCGGGCTGCACGTCGTCGGGCGCGGCCCACTTGTGCCGACGTTGCCGCTGATCACGTCCGGCGCGGCGACCGACGAAGACGTCGCCGCGCTGCGCCGGGCACTGCACGTCGCCGCGGCGAGCGGCGCGGCTCGCCAACTGATGATCGACGGGTTCGCCGAGTTGTCCCTGGACGACTACCGACCCGTCGCCGGGCTTGTTCCACATCCGGGCTGATCTGCGCTGACACGGCACCGAGCACCCGCCCGAATTCATGGAACAGGTGTACCGTCCACTAAGTGTCACGACACGCCTTCGCGCTCGGCAGCGTCCCGTCGATCGACGTCGGTCCGGTCGCTGGTTCACGGCTCGTCGGGCTCGCTGCGGGCTGCGGCGCAGTGGTCGTTGCCGACGCCGCGGTAGCCACGTACGTCGATGCGCTGCGCGGCCTGCTTGGTGACGACGTCGCGGTGCACGTGGTGCCGCCGGGCGAGCCGACGGCCGACTCCGTCGACGACGTCGCCGAGGTCCTTCGGCGGAACCCGCGGGCGATCGCGGTCGGCGTCGGCGGTGGCAGTGCGCTGGACACGGTGAAGGTGGCTGCCGCGGTTTCCGCGGCCAGGGCGTCGGTCGAGCACTACGCGCTGTGCGCCAACCCGTTCGCCGCCCGTCGGACGGTGGTTGCCGTTCCCACCACGAGCGGAACCGGCAGCGAGGTCACGCGGACGTGCATCTTCACCGATCGCCGCGGTCGCAAGGTCTGGACGTGGGGAGACGAGCTGCTGCCCGACCTGGTGGTCCTCGATCCCGCCGCGGCAGCGACGATGCCGGCGGGCGTCACCGCGACAACCGGCCTCGACGCCGTCGTCCACGCCCTCGAGGCGGCGACCGGCCGGCGGCAGAACTCGATGGTCGTCGGGTACGCCGCCGAAGCGCTTCGCCGGGCCCGCTGGGCGCTCCCCCGGGCCGTGGCCGACGGCACCGACCTGGAGGCACGCGGCGCGATGCAGGAAGCAGCGTTGCTTGCCGGCATGGCGATCGACGGCGGAGGAACCGGCATCGCCCATTGCGTCGGTCACGCGCTCGGCAGCCTCGCCCATGTCCCGCACGGGCTGGCGGTTGCCGTCGCGCTCGCCGCGACGCTCGACTGGAACCGGTCGGGCGCGCCCGACGCCTACGCCGCGCTGGCCGCGGCCGACGACACAGCCGCCGACGGGTTCGCCGGACTGGCCGCCGCCGTGGGCCTGCCGGCGGCGGTACGAAGGTTCGGCGGCCTCGCGCTCACGGTGGACGACCTGGCCGAGGCGATGAACGCCACGGAGAACCAACCGATGCTGCACAACAACGCGCGCCCTGCCGGCGATCATCGGCCGCTGCTCGCCGAACGGACCCTCAGCACATGGGCGGACTGGGTGCGATGAGCACGATCACGCGCATCGAGGTCAGCCACCACCGCCTGCCCCTCGACCCGGCGTTCCCCGCGTCGTGGGACCCGGCGCCGCGCACGCACTTCCCGGCGACGATCGTCCGCGTCCACGACGACGCCGGCAACGTCGGCATCGGATCCGGCGACGCGATGTACGGCTTCGGCGACTATCAGCGATGGTTCATCGGCGAAGACCCGCTGGATCTCGACCGCCACGCGGCGGTGCTGTCGAACATCGAGTTCCACGCCGGGCGCCCGTGGCCGCTGGACGTCGCGCTGTGGGACCTGGCCGGCAAGCTGCGCGACGAACCGGTGTGGCGGATGCTCGGGGGGACGTCCGGACGCGTCCGGGCGTACGCGTCGTCCGGGGTGCACCGGTCGGCCACGGAGATGGTCGCCGTCGCCCAGTCGGCGGCCGCCCTCGGGTTCCCGGCCTGGAAGATGCGCTTCGGCCGGCCGCGGCTCGACGACGATCTGGCGGTCGTCCGCGCGGTGCGCGACACCTTGGGCGACACGATCGAACTGCTCGTCGACTGCAACCAGGGGTGGCGAATGCCGTGGGACACCCGTCCGGCGTGGGACGTCGATCACGCCACCACGGTTGCCGAGGCGCTGCATGCCGAGCGCGTGTTCTGGATGGAGGAACCGCTCCACCGCGCCGACTACGCGGGGATGACCGAGCTACGCCGCCGGGTGCCGATCCGTCTGGCCGGCGGCGAGATGACCCGCGAGCCGTACGAGTTCCGCGAGCTGCTGCGCCATGGCTGCCTCGACGTGTACCAGCCGGACTGCGTGTGCACGATGGGCATCACCGGCCTGGCCCGGCTCGTCCCGGACATCCATGCTGCCGGCAAGGTGTTCACCCCGCACACGTGGGGCAACGGCATCGGCCTGCTGGCCAACCTGCACCTTGTCGCTGGCACCGGAGGCGCGGATGCCGGCACGGGAGGCGCGGTTGCCGGCAGCGGGGGTGCGCCGTTCGTCGAGCTGCCGTTCGATCCGCCGGAATGGACGCCGGAGCGCCGCGACTTCGTGCTGCGCGCGCCTGTGGCGGTCGACGCCGACGGCTGGATCACCCTCGGCGATCGCCCCGGTCTCGGCATCGAACTCGACGAAGACGTGCTCGCGGCGACGGCGAGCCACGCCGCGACGTTCTCGTGAGCCGCCGATGAGCAAGCGAACCGCGTCCCTACTGGCGATCGCCTCCGGCGTGATCTGGAGCCTCGGGTCGATCCACGTCCGCCTGGCGCACCGCTCCGGCAGCGACGCCTTCCAGTACATGATCTGGCGATCGATCGCCGTCCTCGTCGTGGTCGAGGTCCTCGCCCGCCGCAAGCGCCTGCGATCTCCGCTGTTGCGCGCCTACACCGGTGGGTGGGTGATGTGGGTCGCCAACGCGATGTTGCTGATCGCGTCGCTCGCGTTCGTCTACGCCGTGGACATCAACGGCGCGGCGCAGACCGCGTTCCTCAGCTCGATGACGCCGTTGTTCGCCGTGGTCGTCGCCCGGGTCTTCCTCGGCGAGCGGCTCACGCCGGTGATGGTGGGCGCGCTGGCGCTGGGGATCGTCGGGCTGACGATCATGGTCGGCGGGCAACTCGGCGGTGGACACCTGATCGGCAACATCGCCGCGATCAGCAGCTCGTTCGGCTTTGCCGGCTATGCGGCCTGCGTCCGGAGCGACCGCACCCGCGACTGGTCACCGGTCCTGCCCGGATACGCGCTGCTGATGATCGTGCTGTGCACCGCGGTGACGCTCGCCCGCGGCCGAGATGTGGTGCCGGGGGCCCGCCCGATCGTGCTCGCCATCGTGCACGGCGGCGTGTACATCGTCGTCGGCACCCTGCTGTTCAACCTGGGGGCGCGCTACGTGCCGGCCGCGGCGATGGCCGTGTTCGCCCAGTCCGAGATGGTCTTCGTCCCGATCTGGGCGGCGCTGCTGCTGGCGGAACGCCCGCCGGCACGCACCGTGTTCGGGGCGGCGATCGTGCTCTCGGCGATCGTGATCAACGCCGTCTGGGGGCACCGCGGGTCTACAGCAACAAGTCCACGATCCGCCAGGTCAGGTACACCGCAAGCAGCGCGATCAACAACTTGAAGTGCCACGGGGCGCGGGCATCGGCGTCGTCCTCGGCGCTCTCGGCCAAGCGTCGCAGGTTGAGGTTCTTCGAGGTGGCCAGCGGTGCCTCCACCACGCGGCCGCACGACGGGCACGTCCCGTCGGTGTTCATCGCCGACGGCGCGTAGTACTTGGCGCAGTCCTCGCACCACGGCATGGGGTGTGTCCTACTCGGTTCGCTTGCGGACGCGGAGCTTGATCGGCGTCGAGCCGAACTCGAACGCTTCCCGGATCGAGCGCTCGAGGTACCGCAGGTAGGTCTGCGGGAGCTCACGGTTGACGAACAACGTGAAGGTCGGCGGATCGGTGGCTCCCTGCAAGGCGTAC
>CAZMHG010000231.1:0-251 GCA_964565975.1 uncultured Ilumatobacteraceae bacterium
AGAAGCAGATCGTCGTCACCAAGGTGCCCGGGATCAGCGACAACCTCGCCGACCAGGTGGCCCGCATCGTGCGCAGCATCCGCCAGCTCGACCTGAAGAAGGCACCGTCGGTGTCCGAGACGCTCGACTGGGCACGCACCCTGGTGCTGCTCGGCATCGAGCACATCGACGCCCAGCAGGCCAAGGACACCCTGCACATCCTGCTCAAGTACCAGACCGACATCGCCAAGGCGGCCAAAGAGCTCGGCCCG
>CAZMHG010000231.1:261-4179 GCA_964565975.1 uncultured Ilumatobacteraceae bacterium
GCGCTCGCGACGCTCCTCTCGCTCGGCACGGCCGCGGCCAAAGAGCTCGGCCCGATCGAGTAGACGACAGGCCGCACACGCACGGCTCGGGAAGTACAGCCAAGAGGGGATCACCGCCGAGGCGGCCAAGGAGCCCCGACTCACGGCCACGCAGCGTGCCCGGCGAGTGCCCAGTGTGTGCGATGATTCGGGCGGCTCGGCCGCATCAGGCATGTGGCGGGATGGGTTCGGGCGCAGGGTCGAGGCAACGGGAGGCTGGAGCATGGACGCTCGATCGGGCATGGCACGCGTCGGTAGCCGGGTTCGCTGTGCTGCGCCGGAGTCCCGCCGGGCACCGGCCGGCACGTCTGTTCGCATCCGCCGACGTCGACGTCTGACGGCGCCACTCATCGCCACGGCGACGACCCTGCTCACCGTGCTCGGGCTCACCACGGGCGCGGTGCCAGCGGCGAACGCTGTGGCACCTGCGCAGCTGCCGATCCGACAAGCGGCGGCCAGCGGTCTGCTGCGTGCCGGGCTGCGGATCAGCTACAACTCCGGCGATGCCGTGCGTGAGGGTGCTCGGCTGGTGCCCGACCCCAACGGCCCGCTGGAAAAGGACGGGCAGCGCTACTCGGTCGGCGGTTCCGGTGGGTCCGGGGGTGTCGGCATCGAGCAGGTCGACATCGTCCACGCCGACCAGTCGTCGGTCGTCGGCGACGTGCGCTTCTACCTGGCGGCGAACGAGACGCTGTCGGCGTACGCGGCCGGCGGCCTGTCCGTGGCCCAGGGCGACACGAACAAGCTCGACCCGTACTGGGTGTCGCCTACGACGCTTGCCGGCCTCACCCCGGGTGCTACCGCCGGCGTGCGCATCTCACGTTCGACCGTGACGATCCTCAACCAGCAGGTCAACGCGGTGACCTACGTCCAGTTCAGTTCGACCAGCTACGCCAGCTCGACGTACGACCTGGAGAGCGGGCTGCTCCTGGCGAGCGGCACGATGAACGCCAACAGCGGCGTGCAGATCGTCGACCCGTCGGGCAACCCGATGGACAACATGAGCGGCTCGGTGGCCACCTCGCACAAGCTGTTGGTTGGCCTGCGGATCCTCCCGTCGGCGATCTACGGCGGTGTCCCCGCGGGTGCCTCGCCCGGCACGGTGAGCTTCCGCGGCCAGCGATCGTCGCCGGGCGTGGCCGGGATGCCCGACCTCACCCAGGCGCTCTCGCTCGACATGACCTGCGATCGCCTGGTCGGCGACGTGTACATCGGCCGCCAGATCATCACCGCCGACACGGGCACCGGTATCGCCGCCCCGCCCAGCGAGTCGCAGACCGTCTACTACGCCGCGGTCGACAAGCTATGGCTGCCCGAGGGCCTGCGCCAGACGCCGGCCGGAACCACGCTCGACACCGACCAGATCACCGGTCACACGGTGTCGGTGGTGTCCAACGACGGGTCGCAGATCGTGATCGGGATGACCAGCCCGATCGAGGCCTGGCAGTCCACGTTCGACCTCAGCACCGGGATGCTGGTCGGATACGTGATCCAGGATCAGCAGACGGGCGTCGGGCTGGTCACGGTGCAGATCCAGCGCACCAACTGACGCGCACGGCCGTTCGACACGCCGTGACGCGCGGGCTCACGCCGCAGTCGCGCAGTCGTACAGGTCGAACGCGGCGCTCGACGGCCCTGCCGGGAAGACCGCGCCGTTCGTCGTCGCCGTGTCGGGGTGCAGCCACTCGTCGGCGGGGACCGCGCTGCACTCGGACGGGACCCACGCCGCGTTGCGCGAGTTGCGGCCGAACCCTGCGCCGGAGCCGTTGGGCACCAGGAAGTAGCGCAGCTCACCGGCGGCGATGCGCGCCTTCACCTGTGCTTCGGTCTGGATCGGGTCGTTGCCGATGAACCCGCCGAGGGCCATCACCGGCTGGCCGGTGGTGATGATGATGTCCTCGGCCTGCGCGGCCGACTGGACGGCGACCACCCAGCGCAGGTTCGGCGCCTTGCTGCGGATGTAGGCCACCAGCTTGGCCGGGTCGGACTCGGGGAACGTGAAGCCACCGTTCGGGATCACGCCGCGGGCGGTGCGCTGGGCGAAGCCGCTCGACAACGGGCTGGCGTACGGCAACGTGCCCGACACGCCGTGTCGCAGGCTGCCCACCGTCCACCACGCCGGGGCGACCGACATCGCCGCGACCGCGGCGACCGGTGCGACGCGACGCAGCACCCGCCGGTGGGACCCGGCGGACACGACGGCGCCGAGCACGACGGCGCCGGCGACGACCCCACCGGCGGCTACGGCGAACCCGACCCAACCGAGCCACGGGTCGTGACGCCAGATCGACCGCTGCACGAGCCCGGTCGCGACGACCGCGCCTGCGAACCATGCGGCGCGCTTGCGCCGGTTGCGCACGTCGTCGCGCATCTGCGCAACGCCGATGCCGACCAGCCCGGCCAGTGGCGGCGCCAGCCCGGCCAGGTAGTAGGGGTGGACGATGCCCTTGGTGATCGAGAACACGATCGCCGAACCGGTGAACCACCCGCCGAACACCACGATCGCGCCGAGCCGGCGTGAGCCGCGCAGCCCGGTGGCGGCGAGCGCGCCCAGCGCCCCGACGGTTCCGAAGACGACCAGCCAGCCGGCCTGCGCGCCCAGTTCGGGGTTGACCAGCCGCGTCGCACCGGAAACGCCGCCTCCGAAGCCCCGTCCGCCGGGCCCGCCGCGGCCACGTCCGCCACCGAACCCGTTGCCCTCGACCTGGTTGACGCCGTTGCGTTCGAAGGCCAGTTCGAACACGGAGTTCGTCTGCGTCGAGCCGACGTACGGGCGGGCGTCGGGCGCCGTCCAGCGCACCGCGGTGAACCACGACAGTCCGACGACGGCGATCACCGCCGCGCCCGCCGCGCCATGTGCCACCCGCGTGCGCCACGAACGCGGCGCGCACCACACGTAGGCGACGATCAGGCCGGGCATCACGAAGACCGCGGCCAGCATCTTCGCCGTCATCGCGCACCCGGCGAGGGCCGCGGCAGCCAGCAGCCAGCGCAGCGAGCCCCGGCGGACCGCCTCCAGCGCGGTGACGGCGGCACCCGTCATCGTCAGCACCAGCACCGCGTCGGTGTTGTTCGAGTGGTTGATCATCACGAAGATCGGCGTGATCGCGAGGGTGAACGAGCCGGCGATCGCCGCGGTGCGGCCCCACGTGCGGTTCAGGCCGACGTACAGCAGGACGACCGCGGCGACGCCGGCGACGACCTGGGGCAGCAGCACGGCCAGGCGATTGAAGCCGAGGATCTTGGTCGAGATCGTCTGCACCCACAGCGAGAACGGCGGCTTGTCGACCGAGACGTAGCCCTCGCTGTCGAACGAGGCGAAGAAGAACGCGTGGAGGTTCTGGCCCATGCTGCGCACGGCCGCGCTGTAGTAGCCGTTGCCCCAGCCCATCTGGGCGATGCCCCACGAGTTGAGCACCGCCGACAGGCCGGCGATCAGCGTGATCGGTCCGAATCGCCCGACGCGGCGGCGCAGTGCACCCGCCGCCGCTGCCGATCCGGTTGCCGGGACATCGCGCGGGTCCCCACGCCGCACGTCGCGCGGCACGTGCGGCGCGGCCCACGGCACCTCCGCAGGCGCGCCTGGCGACAACTCCAGCGACATAGCGCCGACCAGTCTGCTTGCCTGGTGGGCGCGACGTGCCGCGGCTGGCCGGTGGCGCCGCCACCCGTTCGCCGGCCGCCGCACGGCGCTACCGTGACCGTGTGCTCGACCTGCTCGCCGGATTCGTCAACGAACTGCGCAACGCCGGTCTGCCCGTGTCGCTGACCGAGAACCTGGACGCGATGGAGGCCGTCCAGCACATCCCCATCGAGGATCGCGACGCGTTCAAGTACGCGCTCGGGGCGACGCTGGTGAAGAACAACGCCCATTGGCGC
>CAZMHG010000231.1:4189-5295 GCA_964565975.1 uncultured Ilumatobacteraceae bacterium
CATCGACGAGGTGTGGCGCGAGATGCAGGAGCAGATGCGCTCCGAGGGCTCCACCACCCAGGGCGGGTCGATGGACCAGCTGACGCCCGAACAGATCGCCCAACTGCTGATGCAGGCACTGCTGAACGGCGACCAGGCGATGATGCGCGCCCTGGCCAAGCAGGCGGTGCAGCGCTTCGCCGGCATGGAACCCGGACGGCCCGTCGGCGGCACGTACTACCTGTACCGCACCCTGCGGAACCTCGACCTGGACAACATGCTCGACAAGCTGATGGACGCCAGCCGCGACGAGGTCGGCGGTGAGCTGACCTCGCTCGAGGAACGCCTCGAGCACGACGAGTACGAGTCGCGCATGGAGCAGTTCAAACAGGAGATCGAGGCCGAGATCCGGCGCCGTCTGGTTGCCGATCGCGGCGCGGAGGCGATGGCCAAGACCCTGCGCAAGCCGCTACCGGAGGACGTGGAGTTCATGCACGCGTCGCGCGACGAGATGATCTCGCTGCGCAAGGCGCTGCAGCCGCTGACCCGCAAGCTCGCGGCGCGTCTGGCGCGCAAGCGACGCCACGGTCGAAAAGGCCCGCTGGACTTCCGCAACACCGTTCGCCATTCGCTGAGCTACGGCGGTGTGCCGGCGGACCCGAAGTTCAAGTACCCACGGCCGGCCAAGCCCGAGCTCGTCGTCGTCGCCGACATCTCCGGTTCGGTCGCCGCCTTCGCCCGCTTCACGTTGATGCTCGTGTACGCGATCCAGAACCAGTTCTCCAAGGTCCGCTCGTTCGTGTTCATCGACGGCATCGACGAGGTCACCGAGTTCTTCAAGAACACCGAGGACATCCAAGAAGCGATCCATCGGGTGAACACCGAAGCCGACGTCGTGTGGGTCGACGGACACAGCGACTACGGCCACGCGTTCGAGGTCTTCTGGGAGCGCTACGGCAAGGACGTCGGCCCCAAGTCGACCGTGCTGCTGCTCGGCGACGCGCGCAACAACTACCACGCGTCGCAGTCGTGGGTCGTCAAGGAGATGCGTGCCAAGGCGCGTCACGTGTACTGGCTGAACCCCGAGCCGCGCAGCTACTGGAACACCGGCGACTCGATCGTCGGCG
>CAZMHG010000232.1:0-5272 GCA_964565975.1 uncultured Ilumatobacteraceae bacterium
CGGGACGGTCAGCACGAGTTCGGTGGTGTCGCTCATCGCGGTTCGCTCCTTGGCAGATCGACCGTGTCACGCGGCCTCGCGCCGACGATCAGGGTACCGGTGCGGACGACGTCGCGGACCGGCGGGCCGTGGGGCGCCGAGCCCCACCGGGTCCCGCTCGGATCAGCCGGGATCAGCCGGGATCAGCTGTCGGGGCGGCTCGCGCAACGCTGGTGGAAGTTGGCCGGGCGCTTCTCCAAGAACGCGGCGATGCCTTCCTGGGCGTCGGGCGTGACAGCCGCGCTGGCCATCAACTCGACGGCGGTGCGATACGCGGCGTCCTGCGCCCGGTCGACCTGCTCGTAGAAGCCGCGCTTGCCGATCGCCTTGGAGAGTGCGCTCCCACGCGTCGCCCGGCGCAGCAGGTCGGCGACGGCGGCGTCGAGCTCGTCGGCCGGCACGGCGGCGTTGATCAGGCCCCAGTCGGCGGCGACCTGGGCGCTGACCGGATCACCCGTGAGGGCCATCTCCAAGGCCCGCTTGCGTCCGATGTTGCGGCTCACCGCGACCAGTGGGGTGTGGCAGAACAGCCCACCCTTGCCGCCCGGGAGCGCGAACGACGCGGTGTCGGCGGCGATCGCCAGGTCGCAACTGGCGACCAGCTGGCACCCGGCCGCCGTCGCCAGGGCGTGGACCTTGGCGATGACGACCTGGGGCACCGACTGGATCGTGTCCATCATGCGCGTGCACACCTCGAACAGGTGACGGGCTTCTGCCAGCGACGCACCAGCGAGGTCTGCGAAGTTGTGCCCGGCCGAGAACACGGGCCCGTTGGCGGCCACGATCACACCGGTAGCCGAGGTCTTGCCGATCGACTCGAGCGTCGACGTCAGGTCGACCATCACGTCCGCCGCCAGCGCGTTGCGCTTCTCCGGTCGGTTCAGGGTGACGGTGGCCACGTCGCCGTCGGTGAAGACGAGGAGACTGTCGGTGGGCATCCGGGCAGTCTGACAGCGCACCTCTCGCTGCGGTCCCTCGTGCCCTGAACTGTCATCGGTTTGGCATGCGACCGACGTGTGCAGCGCTGACGCTCAGCCGGCCGCTGCCGCGACGCTCAGCCGGCCGCTGCCGCGGCGAGGGCTTCGACCTCGCTCGCGGGGCGGTCCTTCGGGAGCGAGACGATCGTCAGGTCGGCGCCGGCCGCGCTGAACCGCTCGACATCGCGCTGCAGCGTGGCAGCGTCGTCCCAGCGTGCGAGCCACGAGTGGGTGATGGTCGACGGGTCACGACCGAGGTCGGCGCACGCCTCGGCGATGGCCGCCTTGCACGTGGCGAACTCCTCCGGGTCGCTGCCCGAGTAGTTCCAGTGGTGCGCGTAGCGCGCCACCAATGGCATCGTGCGCCGCAGCCCGCGACCGCCGAGGCAGATCGGCAGGGGGCGCTGGACGGGTGCCGGATGGTTCATCGCTTCGTGCAGCTGGTAGTAGCGGCCGTCGAAGCTGGTCAGCTCGTTGGTCAGCAGGCCGGTGATCACCTGGAGGCCTTCCTCGAAGCGGTCGAATCGTTCACGGATCGTCCCGAGCTCGAAGCCGAACGCGGCGCACTCTTCCTCGAACCAGCCGGCGCCGACGCCCAACTCGACGCGGCCGCCGCTCGTCACGTCGAGTGTCGTGGCCATGTGCGCCAGCAGCGCGGGATGGCGGTACACCATGCCGCTGACGAGCACACCGCCGCGCAGCCGGGTGGTCCGGTGCACCAGCGCGGTCAGGGTGATCCACCCCTCCAGGCAGTCGTCGGCGGGGTCGCCGAACAGGGGGTAGAAGTGGTCGAACGTCCAGCCGGACTCGATCACGGCGTGCTCGTCGGCCCGCTGCCAGACCTCGATCAGCCACTCCCACGTCGTCCGCTGGGGCGAGGTCGAGATCGCGTAGCGCATCGCCTCACACTGCCACGCCGGGCGGTCGCCGATGACCTGCTTCCATCGAAAGTCCCGATGCGCTAAGACCTGCGGATGACCGTTGACCACTCCACCGACCGAACCGTCGATACCGACGCTCCTGGCACGGCGCCCGTGCCATGGCAGGGCCTCAACCACCTGGCGCTGATCACCGACGACATGGACACCACGGTGCGGTTCTGGCACGGCGTGCTGGGCATGCCCCTCGTGGCGACGCTGTCCACCCCGACGTTCCGCCACTACTTCTTCGCCACGGGCCCCGCCGCCAGCGTCGCCTTCTTCGAGTACCGCGACGAGCCGTACGCCCGGATCGACCGCGCTGCCGGCGTCTTCGACTCACGCTCGGGCCAGTTCGACCACGTCGCCGTCGACCTCCCCGACGAGGCCGCCGTGCTGGCGCTGCGTGATCGGATCCGGGCGTGCGGGAGCGAGGCGACCGACGTCGTCGACCACGGACTGATGTGCTCGATCTACTTCACCGACCCGAACGGCATCGCCTGCGAGGCCTCGTACTGGAAGGACGACCCGACGGGCGACGTGGTCGCGCCGGGCCGCTACTTCGCCGACAGTGACCCGGTGCCGGCTGCGGTTGAGATCCGCTCGGGTGGCCTGCGCGGCGGCCTGCCGCGAACCCGTCTCGTCGACACGTCGGAGAGCTTCGACGCGCCGGGCCCGGTGCCCCCCCAGGGACTCGAACCCTGAACCAATGGATTAAAAGTCCACTGCTCTGCCATTGAGCTAGAGGGGCGGTCACCAACCCAATGCACGCTATCCGGGGGCGCCGCTGGCGTTCCCGGTGTGCGGCAGGTCGAGTCGGCCATGGATGTCGATGTGCCGGTCGACGAACAGGGCGACGCCCGTGGCGTCGACCCGAATCGTGTCCGTGTAGCGGCCCCAGGAAACGGGTGACGGCGCGTCACGCTCGAGGACCAGCACCGCGCACGTGCCCTCGACCAGGTGACCGTCGCCGTCGGGCCGTGCTTCGTACAGCACGTTGCTGACGAGGTGCCGGCGGCCGGCGACGAGGGCGCCGAGGTAGAACGCTTCGATCGCCGCGCGTCCCTCGACGCGTCGGCGCGGGGTGGTCAGCACGGCGTCGTCGGCGAAGCACGCGGCGACGGCGGCACCGTCTGGCCGGTCGCACGATTCGGCGTAGCGATGGGCTACGGCGCGGGCGGCGTCGAGGGCACGAAGCCTGCCAACCTCGACGGTGAGGGCGGCGAGGGCGGTCATCTGGCCAGGTGCAGCGTCATCCGGCGTCATTCGGATTCCTCCGGGGGATCACGACGTGGGGATCAGGTGGAACACGCGCAGCGGCCGGCCGCCGGCGTGCTCCTGGTAGGCCGCGTAGTTCGGCCACACGGTCAGCAGGCGAGGCCAGACCGCGTCGCGCGCCGCCTCGTCCTGCAACTCCGCGCGGACCGAGATCTCCTTGCCGCGGTAGGTGACGGTCGCGTCCGGATTGGTCAGCAAGTTGGCGGTCCACGCCGGGTGATCGGGCCGCCCGAAGTTGCTGCCGACGACGTACCACGAGCCGTCCGTGTCGGGCATGCACGCCAGCGGGATGACCCGCGGCTCGCCCGTCTTCGCGCCACGGCACGTCAGCACGAGGCTCGGCACCATGCCGGAGCTGATCACGAACCGACCGCCGCTGGCCTTGTGCACGATGCGATCGATCCGTGGGATGAACATCGGGGCGACCCGAAGGAACCGCTTGCTGCCGGCCATCCTCACGACCGCTCGCCCGATCGCACTGTCGACCTTGATCATGCCGGCCATTGTGCCCGCGGTTGGTCGCCGCATCGTGATCTCGACGGATCGTGGTCACGCGAACGCGTTCAGAGAGCACTGTTCTCAGAATCCAAGGAAATGCTCGTCCCGAGTTGGCGGGCGTCGGAGGTGGTGGCGAAACTCGGTCGATCTGCGAGGACCGGCCTCGCTGCCGAAGGGGTCGAGATGCGTCACCGGAACGGGCACACCGAGGTGATGGTGGTCCGTGCGGTCTGCGATGGTTGTCGTCCGTTGCCATCGTGACGTTGCCATCGTGAGATCGCCATCGTGACGAGCGCGATCCTGGGGTCGCTGGCCCTGCTCTCACTCTGGCTTGGCGTGCTCGTCCTGCGCTCCGCCCGGCGGCGCTAGCACCCGCGAACCCGCAGCCTCACCTCCGAGATCTACGTCGCACGTCTGACGACGTCGTGGAACGCGACGGGCGAAGCGACCTCGAGCTGGCTGTAGGTACAGCTGCGCGGCTCGCGATCCGGGCGCCAGCGCAGGAACGTCGAGCCGTGCCGGAAGCGGCCCTCCTGCAACTGACCGAATGTCACCTCGGCGACGCGCTCGACGCGCAGGGGCACCCACGACAAGTCCTTCCCGGCATTCCACCGGCTCCCACCGCCGGGCATCCGTCGGCCGCTGGCCTCGGAGGCCTGGGCGAACTCTGCCCACGCACGCCAGGGATGGTCGTCGAGCGCATCCTGGAGCAACGGCGCGAGCTCGCCCAACAGTTCACTGCGACGCTTGACCGTGAACGAGGCGACGACGCCGACGTGATGCAGTGCGCCGTCCTCGTCGTAGAGGCCGAGCAGCAGCGAGCCGACGCCGTTGCCGTCCTTGTGCAGCCGGTACCCGGCCACCACGCAGTCGGCGGTCCGGCTGTGCTTGACCTTGACCATCGTGCGCTTGTTGGGTGTGTACGGATCGGCCAGCCGCTTGGCGACCACGCCGTCCAGGCCGGCGCCCTCGAAGTCGACGAACCAGCGGCGAGCCACCTCGACGTCGGTCGTGCTCGGGCACAGGTACACGCTCGGGCCGGGCCGCAACGCCTTGGTCAGTGCCTCGTGCCGCTCAGCGAGCGAACGGTCCAGCAGCGACTGGTCGCCGTCGGCGAGGAGGTCGAAGGCGACGAACGATGCGGGCGTCTCGGCGGCCAGACGATTGATCCGTGACACTGCGGGGTGGATGCGCTGCAGCAGCGCATCGAAGTCCAGGCCCCGGTCGTCCGCTGCGGGCACAGCGATCTCGCCGTCCACGACGCAGCGCTCGGGCAGGGCGTCGCGCAGCGGCTGCAACAACTCGGGGAAGTAGCGGGTGAACGGTCGTTCGTTGCGCGAGGCCAGTTCGATCTCCTCGCCATCGCGGAACACGATGCACCGAAAGCCGTCCCACTTGGGCTCGTACAACCAGCCGTCACCCTCGGGAATGTCCGGTGTGAGCTTGGCCAACATCGGCGAGAACGGCGGCGTCAGCGGCAGGTTCACCCGTCAAGCCTGCCACTGTTCGGGGCGTTGGCGTGGAGCCATGACAGTGCCGCGGTTGGCTCGATGCGGCCCTCGA
>CAZMHG010000233.1:0-1143 GCA_964565975.1 uncultured Ilumatobacteraceae bacterium
AACGCGTTCGGCATCGCTGCCGGTGGCGGCGCTGGGCAGGCCCTCGCCGAGTGGGTGTACCACGGCGCACCGCCCTACGACCTGTGGGTGGTCGACATCCGCCGGTTCGGCCGGCCGCACACCGACACCGGGTGGGTGCGGACCCGCACCCTCGAGGCCTACGCCAAGCACTACACGATGGCCTGGCCGTTCGAGGAGCATCACAGCGGCCGCCCGGCGCGGATCTCGCCGCTGTACGACCGGCTCTCCGCGGCCGGCGCGGTGTTCGGCGAGAAGCTCGGCTGGGAGCGGCCGAACTGGTTCGCCGACGCACGACTCGCCGAGGAGCCACGTGACGTCTACAGCTACGAGCGCCAGAACTGGTTCGGCGCGGTCGGCCGCGAGCATCACGCCTGCAGGCAGGCGGCGGTTCTGGTCGACCAGAGCTCGTTCGCCAAGTTCGCGCTCAAGGGACCCGACGCCGCCGCAGCGCTGGACTGGATCTGCGCCAACGACGTCCGCAAGCCGCCCGGCTCGCTGACGTACACCCAGATGCTCGACGACCGTGGCGGCATCCAGTGCGACCTCACCGTCGCCCGCGTCGCCCACGACGAGTTCTACCTGGTCACCGGTACCGGCTTCGCCACGCACGACTTCGACTGGATCGCCCGCAACGTCCCCGCAAGCGCCAATGCCCAGCTGATCGACGTCACCTCGGCGTGGTCCGTGCTGGTGCTGATGGGCCCGCGATCGCGCGAGATCCTCGGCGCCGTCGCCGACACCGCGCTGGACGACGCCGCGTTCCCGTTCGGCACCTGGCAGACCGTCGGCATCGCCGGCTGCCCGGCGCGCGCCCTGCGGATCACCTACATGGGCGAGCTCGGCTGGGAACTGCACCTCCCCACCGAGTATGCCGCGGTGGTCTACGACACGCTGATGGCCGCCGGCAGCCCGCTCGGCCTGGTCAATGCCGGGTACCGAGCAATCGAGAGCTGCCGGCTGGAGAAGGGCTACCGGGCCTGGGGTAGCGACATCGGACCGGACCACACCCCGATCGAGGCCGGGCTCGGTTGGGCGGTCAAGCTGCGCACCGACGTGCCGTTCCTCGGGCGCGATGCCGTCGCCCGCCAGCGCCAGGACGGTGTGCGCAAGCTGCTGACCACC
>CAZMHG010000233.1:1153-5269 GCA_964565975.1 uncultured Ilumatobacteraceae bacterium
GCTGCTCGGGCGGGAGACGATCTACCGCGACGGCGAACGCGTGGGCTGGCTGACCAGCGGCGGCTTCGGTTACACGATCGACCGCTCGATCGGCCTCGGCTACGTCCGCAACGCCGCGGGCGTCACTGCGGACTGGGTGCTCGCCGGCGCGTACGAGTTGGACGTCGCCGGCGCCAGGGTCACCGCCGACGCCACGCTGCGACCGCTGTACGACCCGGCCAACACGCGGGTCAGGGGCTGAGCGACCACCAGCGCGGCGCCGCCCACCCGCTACGGTCGCCTGCCGTGGCTGAGGTACCGGCGCGAGCCCGCATCGTCATCATCGGTGGGGGCATCCTCGGGTGCTCGATCGCCTACTGGCTCACGCGCTACGGCGAGGCCGACGTGGTGCTGCTCGAACAGCACCAGTTGACCGACGGCGCCACGTGGCATGCCGCCGGGCTGGTCGGCCAGCTGCGCTCGTCACGCAACACGACACGGATGCTCGAGCAATCCGTCGAGATGTACCGCGGGCTGGAGGCCGAGACCGGCCAGGCCGTCGACTGGCACGAGACCGGCAGCCTGCGGCTGTCGTGCTCGCCCGATCGCACCCTGGAGTTGCGGCGCTTGACGACGATGGCCAAGTCGTTCGGGCTGCCGATGGAGATCGTCACGCCGCAACGCGCCCAGGAGCTGTTCCCGCTGATGTCGACGCTCGACGTCGAGGCGGCGGCATTCCTGCCGACCGACGGCTACATCGACCCGGCGTCGGTCACACAGGCGATCGCCCGCGCGGCGCGGATGCGTGGCACGACGATCTGCGAGCGCACGCCCGTGGTGTCGATCACGGTCGACGGCCGGCGGTGCACCACGGTGCACACGGCGGCCGGGCAGTCGATCGAGTGCGAGGTCGTCGTCAACGCTGCCGGCATGTGGGGCATGGAGGTCGGCCGGATGGTCGGCGCGCGGATCCCCGCCGTCGCCGTGGAGCACCAGTACCTGCTGTCCGGACCGATCGAGGGCTACACCCCGGCCGAGCTGGGGCGGATGCCGACGATGCGCGACCCAGACCACCTCGTGTACTACAAGCCGGACGGCCCGGGGTTGCTCGTCGGCGGGTACGAGCCGGACACCACCGCCTTCGGCATCGACCACGACATTCCCGCTCCCTTCCAGCGGCGCTTGTTCGACCCGAACTTCGATCGCTTCGCACAACTCGCCGAGCTGGCCCACAAGCGCACGCCCGTGCTCGAGCAGGCCGGGATCCGCTCGCTGATCAACGGCCCGATCCCCTACTCCGCCGACGCCGACTTCGTGATGGGCAAGGCGCCCGAGCTCGACAACTTCTTCGTCGCCACCGGCTTCCTGTACGGCATCGCCGCCGGTGGCGGCGCGGGCAAGATGACCGCGGAGTGGATCCTCGACGGTCGCCCGTCGCTGGACCTGTGGCCGCTCGACGTGCGCCGCTTCGCCTTCCACCACACCACCCGCCACTTCATGGGTCCGCGCATGGTCGAGCTGTACGGGCACCACTACAAGCTGGCCGCGCCGGGGTCCGAACGGGTCACCGCGCGTGGTCTGCGGCGCAGCCCGCTGCACGACCGGCTGCTCGCCGCAGGCGCGGTGATGGGCTCGCGGGGTGGGTGGGAGCGCCCGAACTGGTTCGCCCCGCCCGGCGTCGAGCCGATCGACCGGCCGTCGTTCACCGGAGGCAACTGGTGGGAACATGCCGCGCGGGAGGCGCTGGCGATCCGCAACGGCGTCGCCCTGATCGACCAGACCAGCTTCGCCAAGCTGGAGATCAGCGGCCCCGGCGCACTGGCCGCGGTGCAGTGGTTGTCCGTCGCCGACATGGACAAGGCGGTCGGGTCGGTGACCTACACCCAACTGTGCAACGAGCGCGGCGGCATCGAATGCGACCTCACGATGGTCCGCACCGATGCCGACCGGTGGTACGTCGTCACCGGCGCCGCGTTCGGCGCGCACGACATGGGGTGGATCCGCTCCCAGTCACCCGCCGACGGCAGCGTCACGGTGCGCGACGTGACCTCGGCGTACGCGGTGATCAACGTCTGCGGGCCGCGGTCGCGCGACGTGCTGCAGGCAGTGTGCGAGGACGACGTGTCCAACGCCGCGTTCCGCTATGGCCGGGCCCGGCACCTCACCATCGGGTCGGCACCGGTGCTCGCCCTGCGCATCGGCTACACGGGCGAGCTGGGCTGGGAGCTGCACGTCCCCACCGAGTACGCCGCCCACGTCTACGACGTGCTGTGGGACACCGGCCAGGTGTTCGGCATCGTCAATGCCGGCTACCGGGCCGTCGACCGGCTGCGGGTCGAGAAGGGCTACGTGTACTGGTCGACCGACGTCACGCCGGACACCACACCGCTGGAAGCCGGGTTGGCCTGGCGCGTCGACTGGACCGCGGGCGACTTCTGCGGCCGCGACGCGCTCGTCGCCCAGCGCGACGAAGGGGTCACCCGGCGCCTGTGCACCTTCACGATCGGCCTGCAACCCGGGCAGATGGCCTATCCCGTGGGAGGCGAGGCGATCCTGCTCGACGGCGCCGTGGTCGGATTCACCACCACCGCGAACTACGGCGACACCGTCGGCGCGCCGGTGTGCTACGGCTACGTGCCCGTGGAACACCTCGACCGGACCGACTGGACGATCGAGGTCTACGGCGAGAGCTATCCGGCGACCCGGCACGACCAGGCGTTGTACGACCCGCGCGGCGAACGGCTGCGCGGGTAGGGCGGGGACGCCAGTGGAGGGTGCGCCGGCCGATGATCGCCTGGCCGGCGCGCTGGCGCGCGTGCCGTGGCTCGCCGATGCCGGCACGCCGGTGCGGCTCGCTGGGCTGACCAACCTGAACTACCGCGTCGGCGCATACGTGCTGCGCGTGCCCGGCGAGGGCACCAGCGAGTACATCGACCGCAGCAACGAGGAGGTCGCCGCCCGATCCGCCGCGGTGGCGGGCGTCAACGTCGACGTCGAGTTCTTCGACCCGACCGACGGGCTGATGGTCACCCGGTTCCTCGACGGCGCAGCGACGATGAGCAGCGCGCGGTTCGCGGCAGACCTCGGCGCGGTCGCCCGTGCCGGCCGGGCGCTTCGCCGGCTGCACACCACGGCCGCGCCGTTCGCCAGCGACTTCGTGCTGTTCCCGATGATCGACGAGTACAAGGCGCTGCTGGCGGCCAAGCGGGCCACCCTGCCCGACGGCTACGACGCCGTGCATGCCGCAGCCGAGCGCGCCCGAGCCGCGCTGGCAACCGTCGCGGTGCCGCTGGTACCCAGCCACTGCGACCCGTTGTGCGAGAACTTCCTGGACACCGGCGAGCGGATGTACGTGATCGACTACGAGTACGCCGGGAACAACGACCCGATGTGGGACCTCGGCGACCTCTCCGTCGAGGGCCGGTTCGACCAGGCCCAGGACGACCTGCTGCTGCGCGCCTACTTCGGCGGCGACCCGCCAGCGGCGGACGCGGCACGGATGGTCGTCCACCAGGCGATGTGCGACCTGCTGTGGACGTTGTGGGGCGTGATCCAGCACGTCAACGCCAACCCGGCCGACGACTTCTGGGCATATGCGGTCGGCAGGTTCGAACGATGCCGCCTGCTGATGTCGACACCTCGCTTCGCCGCCGCGGTCGACCTGCTCGCTGCCGGCTGAGCTTCGGGCGGGGGCAGCGCGCCGTTCGCCGCGCCGGTTCGCCGCGCCACGGCCGGGCCCGCCAGGGCTCTAGCCTCGGGCGCGTTCCGTGACCGCTGGTCCGCACAGGAGGAACCGGAGATGGCCGACCAAGCGCTGGTGGTGCGCTGCTTCATGATGTCGATCGACGGGTTCTGCGCGGGTGAGCACCAGCGTCTCGACGCGCCGTTCGGCGACCACGTCGACGGCCTGCGCGAGTGGATCTTCGCCACCCGCAGCGGCAAGGCGATGATCGGCCAGGCCGGTGGCGCGGACAACGGCGACGAGGTCTACGTCGCCCACGCGTTCGACGGGATCGGCGCGGTGATCCTCGGCCGGAACATGTTCACCACGTCACGCGGTCCGTGGACCGACGACGGCTGGGTCGGCTGGTGGGGGCCGAACCCACCCTTCCACACCCCCGTCTTCGTGCTCACCCA
>CAZMHG010000234.1:0-5264 GCA_964565975.1 uncultured Ilumatobacteraceae bacterium
TTCCGCGCTTCTTCGAAGCGGCGGTGACGACCCTTCTTCACAGTAGGGCTCCCGAGGAACTAGAGAATTGACATTGCCGGTCACTCTACCTGCCGGATCGGGTTCGTCGGCGGGATGGTCCGGACCGCTGTGGACCGCCCCGGACCTGGGCAAACAGGCTCAATCGGGCGTGCCGGGAACCTCGACGAGCTGCAAACCCCTGCTCCGGTCGAACGTCAGTGCGGCCGCGCCGGCCAGCAGCCGGGCGACGTCGTCGCCCAGCAGTTCGGCCCGCCAGCCGCTGCGCAACCGGGCGTCGGCGTCGCCGCGGATCAGGGCGACCAGGTCGGCGCGGGTCGCCAGCATCGCCGTGTCGACCTTCTCGCGGCGGGCGACCTCGGCCACCCAGGCGCTGATCAGCGTCACCGCGGGGCGCAGCGAGCGGTCCAGGTCGTCGGCATCGGCCATCGGGGCCGGCGCCTCGGCCTGCTGGCCGAGGCGGACGGCTTCGAGCAGCGCCTCGGCGATCGCGCCGCGGGTGTGCCGCTCGTCGACCCCACGTGACCGGGCCAGCTCGGCGACGGTGGACGGTTGCCGTTGGGAGATGCCCAGGACCGCAAGGTCCGGGAGCACCTGGCGGACCGGGATGTCCAGCGACATCGCCCGGCGCTCGCGCCACGCGGCAACTGCCTGGGCCACGCCCCGCCCGCGTGGCTTGAGCGTGCGCACGTCCTTCAGCCGCAGCCACGCCCCGTCCGGGGCGGTGCCGCTGGTGGGCCGGGTCCGGAGCTCCTCGCACGCCTCGCTGACCCACGCCTGGCGGCCGAGGCGGCCCAGCTGGCGGTCGAGCGTGGCGTGCAGGTCGAGCAGGTGGGCGACGTCGGACGCGGCGTAGTCCCGCTGCTCGGTGGTCAGCGGGCGGTGCAGCCAGTCGGTGAGCCGGTCGCCCTTGGCGACGGCGACGCGCAGCTCGCCCTGCAGCAGCGACACCAGCGACGGCGTGCCGTATCCCAGGAAGCCCGACGCGAGTTGCGTGTCGTACAGCACCTCGGGGACCGCCCCGCAGGCGTGGTGCAGCACGTCGAGGTCCTGCTGGGCGGCATGGAGCACGGCGACGTTTCGGCCGGCGAACAGGCGCCGCAGGCCGCGCACGTCGACGGCCAGCGGGTCGACCAGGGCGATCTCACCGGTGCTGGCAAGCTGCAGCAGGGCCAACTTGGGGAAGTAGGTGCGTTCGCGGTGGAACTCGGTGTCGAGGGCGTAGATCGGCTCCTCGCACAGGCGGTCGACGAGCGCGTCGAACGCGGCTTGGTCGGCGATCCAGGTGTGGGTCATCGGTCGCCGTCGGCGCGCGTGCCGTACGCATTGGGCGTCGCCGCACGTGTGGGGTCGAGCATCGCCACGAACGTCGCCACCCGATCGGCCTCGTTGGTCTCGCCGATCACCGCGGCCATCTCGCCCAGCCCCTGCAGGCAACGCAGGAAGCCGCGGTTCGGTTCGTGGGTCCACGGCACCCGCCCGGCCCCGCGCCAGCCCGCGCCACGCAACGCGTCGAGGCCGCGGTGGTACCCGACCCGGTAGGCCGCATAGCGGTCGATCGCCGTCGCCCCGGCATCGCCCAACACTGCCCAGGCGAGTAGCGAGCGCGGGTGCGACGCGGCCAGCACCCGGGCCTGGTCGAGGTCCTGGTGTCCGTCGAGTGCGGCCGCCGCGCGGCGGACGGCCTCTGGTTCGGCGGGGAGCCGCACCTCGGGGCTCGCCGCTTCCTGCATCCCGATCGGCTGCTCCGTCACGAGTTCCCACGTTAGAGGCGAGACGCCTCGTAGGGTGGGGTCATGTTCGCCTTGAGCTTGGGCGCGGCGCGCAGTCTCGCCGTGATGTTGACGATCTTCTTCGGCGTCCTGGCGCTCGTCGCCCTGTACACGATGGGGAAGTTCAGCAAGAAGATCACCAGCGCGCTGCTGCTCGGGTGCATCGCGCTCGGCCTGTGGACCCAGCGCAACAACCTCGAGGACTGCGGCAAGAACCTGAAGGCCCGGGTGGAGAACGGCAGCGCGGTCGTCGGCTCGTGCCGGTTCCTCGGCATCACCGTGCGCCTGTAGCCGGGCGCGCTGCGCCAGCCCCGCGGTCAGTCCAGGCGCACCAGGCGCAGCACGTCGGTGGAGGCGCCACTGGGGCGATCGGGCGCACCGGCGAGCACCAGCACCGTGTCGCCACGACAGATGTGCCCGGCGCGCTGGGCTCGCTCGACGGCGTACCACACCATCTCGTCGGTCGTCTGGTAGGTGTCGACCTGCAGCGAGATCACCCCGAACGACAGGGCCATCGCCCGCACGGTGGCCGGATCAGGTGACAGGCCGATCACGATCGGCGTCGGGCGGAACCTGGCCATCGCCTTCACGGTGCGCCCGCTGCGCGTGCAGCACAGGATCGCCGACACACCGGCGTCCAGCGCGGCCATCCCGGCGGCGTGGGTGATCGCCATCGTGATCCGGTCGGCGCCGTCGGACCACTGCTTGCGCTGCCACCGGCCCAGACGTTCGGCCCACTGCTCGTAGCTCGCCTCGCGCTCGGCGCGCCCGGCGACGCGGCCCATCGTCTCGACCACCAGGACGGGATCGGCACCGACGGCCGTCTCGGCCGACAGCATGAGCGCGTCGGTCCCGTCGAACACGGCGTTGGCGATGTCGCCGACCTCGGCGCGGGTGGGCGACGGCGCGGTGATCATGCTCTCCAGCACCTGGGTCGCGGTGATCACCGGGACACCCGCCTCGACGCAGCTTCGGATGATGTGCTTTTGGAGGTGGGGCACCTCCTCCAGCGGGCACTCGATGCCGAGGTCGCCGCGGGCGACCATCACCGCGTCGGCCTCGGCCAGGATCTCGTCAAGGTTGGCGACGGCGGGCATCGTCTCGACCTTGGCGACCAGGCGCACCGGTGTCGGTGCCAGAGCCTGGCGCACGGTGCGCAGGTCTGCGGCGGCGCGCACGAACGACACCGCCAGGTAGTCGGCCCCTGCGTCGGCCATCACCCGGGCGTACTCCAGGTCTTCCTCGGTGGGCGTGGTCAGCCGCAGCCGTTCGGCAGGCAGGTGGACACCGGGGCGGCCGCGCATCGTCCCGCCGGTCTGCACCTGGCAATGTGCCGCCGCCTCGACACCGGACGGTCCGTGTCCCGTGGTGTCCACCGACACGACGGTCAGGGTGACGGCACCGTCCCCCAGCACGACGCGATCGCCCGCCGCCAGATCGGTGCACAGCGTCGGGTAGTCCACGGTGATCCGCTCGGCCGTCGACGGGTCGTCGTGCCCGCCGGCCACCAGGCGCAGCAGCGCGCCGGGGCGCAGTTCGCCGCCGGCGTCCGGGAACGGGCCGGACCGGACCTTCGGGCCGGGAAGGTCGGCGAGGACGGCGACCACCCGCCCGGTGCGTTCGGCCGCGGCACGGACGTCGGCCAATCGGCGGACATGGTCCTCGATCCGGCTGTGGCTGAGGTTCAGGCGCACGAGGTCGACCCCGGCGTGGAGCATCCGGTCCAGGACGTCGGGGGATTCACTGGCGGGGCCGATCGTGGCGACGATCTTGGTCCGGGTGTGCATGGGTCTGGAGGTCCTCCGTCGTAGGCTCGCCGCATCGGCCGCAAGCTGCTTTCATAGTGCCCGATGCGGACCCCCACGATGAACGATCCAATCGGCGACCTGCGTGGCTACCTCGATCGATCCCCCTCCCCCTGGCACGTCGTCGAGACCACCCACGACCGCCTGCTGGCCGCCGGGTTCCAACCCGTCGGTGTCGGCGCCCGGCAGCTGCCGCCCAAAGGGATGATCTCGCGCGACGGCGCGCTGGTCGCCTGGTCGCAGCCCGCCGCCGCGACGCCGTCACAGCCGTTCCGGATCATCGGTGCGCACACCGACTCGCCCGGGCTGCGCGTCAAGCCGCACCCGGACACCGGTGGCGCCGGTTTCCGCCAGCTTTCTGTCGAGGTGTACGGCGGCGCGCTGTTGAACTCGTGGCTCGATCGCGACCTCGGCCTGGCCGGGCGGGTGATCGGCCCCGACGGGTGCGCCACGCTGGTGGTCGCCAACGACGCGCTGTGCCGCGTGCCGCAACTGGCGATCCACCTCGACCGTGACGTCAACGAGCGAGGTCTGGTGCTGGACAAGCAGGCCCACCTGACCCCGGTGTGGGGCACCGGTTCGGTGCGCGACGGCGACTTCGTGCGCTGGCTGGCGACCACCATCGGCACGCCGTCGGCGGAGATCGCCGCGTTCGAGCTGTGCCTGTTCGACATCACCCCTGCGGCAGAGCTGGGCAGTGACCATTCGCTCCTGGCGTCCGGCCGGCTGGACAACCAGCTGTCGTGCTGGGCAGCGGCCCACGCCATCGCCGCCGCCCAGCCGTCCAACGCGACCGCGGTGATCGCCTTGTTCGACCACGAGGAAGTCGGGTCGGAGTCATCCACCGGGGCCGCCGGGCCGCTGCTCGAACGCACGCTGGAACAGATCGTCGCCAGCCGCGGCGGGTCGCGTGTCGACCTGATCGAGGCCCTCGCCCGATCGGTGTGCGTGTCCAGCGACAACGCCCACGCGCTGCACCCCAACTACCCCGAACGCCACGAACCGGGCCATGCGCCGATCGTCGACCGCGGCCCGGCCCTGAAGGTCAACAGCAACCGGCGCTACGCCACCTCGGCGCGTGGCGCGGCGCTGGTGACCACCGTGTTCGGCGAGGCCGGCGTGCCGCTGCAGACGTTCGTCAGCCGCAACAACATGCCGTGCGGATCGACGATCGGTCCGATCACCTCCACCCGCCTGGGCATCGAGACCGTCGACATCGGCGTGCCACAGCTGTCGATGCACTCGGCGCGCGAGCTGTGCGGCACGCACGACCCGGGATGGCTGGCCGCCGGCCTGACCGCACTGTTGGACACCGACCGGGGGTTGGACGCGGCAGACCCCGGCTGATCGGCCGGTGGTTCAGCCCACCCGCACGCTGATCTGGTGATAGCCCGTCGCACCGTCGGGCGCCGGCGGCGCCTCGTCGGCGGTCTGCGTCTGGCCCGTGCCGTCGGTCGCACGCACCCGCAAGCGGTGCGTACCCGTGGTCGCCTGCCACGCGTAGGCCCACTGCCGCCACGTGTCCGAGCCGCCGCTGGCCGCCAGCTTGGCCGTCTCCCACGGACCGTCGTCGACTTGCACCTCGACCCGGTCGATCCCACGATGCACGGCCCACGCGGTGCCGGCGACGACCACCTTGCCGGCCGTCACCGCCGCGCCCGGCCGTGGC
>CAZMHG010000235.1:0-3917 GCA_964565975.1 uncultured Ilumatobacteraceae bacterium
CGCACGTCCACAACCGGTCGTCGTGCACCAGGTGGACGAACTTTTCGACCCCGGCCCACGGCAGCTGCACCCAACGGATGTGCTCGGCGTCCTGCAACACCTCTTCCAGTGAGGTCGCGTCACGCGGATCGGTCCACACCAGGGCCTCGGCCTCGGCGAAGGGGACGACCTCGCCCCCGCCGGCGACGACGGCGTCTTCCACCCATGACGGCGCTTCGCCCGGACCCAGCGCAATGCGCGGATGTCCGATGCGAGGCGTGCTGGTACTTGGGGGCATGGCCGTCAGGCTAGTGGTTACCCCAACTTGGCTCGCCGCTTGTTGCCGACCACCGTGCCGACGAGGATGATCGTCACTGCGACGAGCATGATCAGCGTCGCCAGCACGTGCACCTGCGCCGGGATCGTCACCTTGGCCGAGTCGAAGATCTTTCGCGGCAAGGTGGTGATCGGGCCGGCGACGAACGAGGTGATGATGTAGTCGTCGATCGACAGCGCCACCGACAGCAGGAACGCGGCGACGATGCCGGGGACGATCAGCGGAAAGGTGACCTTCCAGAACGTGCGCAGCGGCGGCGAGTACAAGTCGGCGGCGGCATCCTCGAGCCCCCAGTCGAACCCGCGGATGCGGGCCTTGACGGTGAGCGCGACGAACGACAGGCAGAACATCGTGTGGGCGATCACCACCGTCCAGAAACCGCGGGACACGTTCTGGTTGAAGAACAGCGTGAACAGCGAGGCGCCCATGACGATCTCTGGTGTCGTCAGTGGCAGCACGAGGAGCAGGTTGATCATCGCCCCGCCCTTCATCCGGTACCGGCTGAGCGCCAGGGCGATCAGCGAACCGAGCCCGGTGGCCAGCGTGCAGGCGACCGCGGCGACGCCCAGGCTGACCCACAGCGCATGGGTGAAGTCCGTCCCTTGGAAGGCGTTGCGCCAGTTGTCGAGGGTGAACGAACGCCACTCGGTGTTGAACTTGTTGCGTCCCGGGTTGTTGAAGCTGAACACGGCGATCGTGATGATCGGCACGAACAGGTAGAGGAAGCCGAGGAACGTGACGATCCACAGCGCGTACGTTCCGGGCCGGCGGCTGCGAATGCTCATACCAGGTCGTCCGTTCCCAAGAACTTGGCGTACACCAAGACAGCGGCGGTGATGATGGCCATCAGCACGAAGCTGATCGCCGCGGCACTCGGATAGTCGTTGCGCCCGAGGAACTGGTTCTGGACGACGTCACCGATGACCTTCGTCTGCGGGTTGCCGAGCAGCTTGGCGTTGATGAAGTCGCCGGTCGCCGGGATGAAGGTCAGCAGCGTGCCGGCGAACACGCCGGGCATCGACAGCGGCAGGATCACCTTGCGGAAGGCCCGGCGGAACGGCGAGTACAGGTCCGCCGCGGCGTCCATCAGCCGCAGGTCGATCTTCTCCAGGCTGACGTAGATCGGCATCAGGGCGAAGGGCAGGAAGTTGTAGGTCAGGCCGCCGATCACCGCGGTGCCGGTGTTGAGCATGTGCCCGTTCTCCAACACGCCGAGCTTGTCGAGCACCCCGTCGACGCTGATGCTGCGCAGGAACCCCATCACGATGCCGTGATCGGAGAGGAGCGTCTGCCAGGCGATGGTGCGCAACAGGAAGCTGGTGAAGAACGGGATCATCACCATCCCGAGCAGCAGGTTCTTCCACGGGCCCGAACGGAAGGCGATGAAGTAGGCGATCGGGTAGGAGATCAGCACGCACAGCACCGTGGCGATGCCGGCATACAGGAAGCTGCGCACCAGTTGGCTGCCGAAGTCGGTGAACGCCGAGGAGAAGTTGCCCCACGCCCAGGTCAGGTCGTACCTCGGCAGGAACGGGTTCGGCTTGGTCGACAGGGCCACCTTGAGCAGGGTGACGAGCGGGACGATGAAGAACAGGAACAGCCAGATCAGTCCTGGCGCCGACATGACGTACGGCGCGTAGCGGGCGGTCCGGAGCGAGCGGTTGTCCCCGGTGTCGGCGGCCACCTCAGCCTCCCGTGACCTTCAAGAACTCGTCCGTCAGCGCCAGGTCGTCGGTGGTCGACAGTTCGCCGAAGACGTGGAGGCGCTTCTTGGTCTCCTCGTCAGGGAACAGGATCGGACTGTCGGCCAGCTTGGCGGCGTCGCCGCCCATCTTGATCAACTCCTCCTTGACCCCTTTGACCGGGCTGACGTACTGGACGAACGCGGTGATCTGGGCGGCCTGCACGGGGTCGTAGACGAAGTTCATCCAGGCGGCCGCCTGGTCGACGTTGGCCGCACCGTTCGGGATCATCATCGTGTCGAACCAGTTCATCGCACCCTCGGCGGGGAACACGAACTTGATGTCGGGGCGGGTGTAGTTGAGCTGGACGATGTCGCCCGACCAGGCGATGCAGGCGACGAAGTCGCCGCTCTCCAGGCTGCGCAGGTACTCGTTGCCGGTGAACTGGCGGATCTGGCCGCTCTCGGTGGCCGTGCGGATCTTGTCCAGCGCGGCGCGCATCTCGTCGAGCTTGCCCGCCGACGGGTCGAGCCCCATCGCCAGCATCACCAGCCCGATCGTGTCGCGCATCTCGGTCAGCATCGCCACCTTGCCCTTGAACGCCGGATCGAACAGGTCGTTGATGCTGGTGAGCTCGCGCTTGGTCAGCGCCGGGTTGTAGGCCATCCCGGTGAGCCCTGCCTGCCACGGCATCTGGTAGTTGGCGCCCTCGTCCCAGGCCAGCGTGAGGTACTGGTCGTCGAGGTTCTTGTGGTTCGGGATCTTGTCGAGCGGCAGCTTCTCCATCCACCCGAGGGTCTTCAACCGGTCCGCCATCCAGTACGTCGGGCAGATGATGTCGAACGGGGTGCGCTTGCCGACGCCGAGCACCGGCTGCAGCTCGCGGTTGAACACCTCGTTGTTGTCGTTGTAGTCCTCGCGGTAGTCGACCTTGATGCCGGTGGCCTTCTGGAAGCGGTCCACCGTGCCGGTCTTGCCGTCGGCGGTGACGTCGATGTACTCCTGCCAGTTGAGGATCGAGAAGCTGCCACCCGTGGTCCCCGATCCCGTCGCCGCCGACCCGGTGGACGCGGTGGCGGTGGACGATCCGGTGGCGGTCCCTGCCGTGGATCCGCCGGCCGGGGTGGTGCCAGCGCCCGCACCGGTGTCCGGGGTACCCGTGGTGCCCGGTGCGACGGTCTCGTCGGCGGAGTTGCCCGTCGCCCACAGGATCAGGCCGATCGCCGCGGCCGCCGCGGCAGCGCTGCCGCCGAGCACGAACGCTCGCCGCCCGAGCGAGCTGCCACTGGCCGGCGCGGCGGGCGACGAGTCGCCGCCGCCGGCGACCTGTCCGTCCATCGTGGCCTGGATCATGTCGACGTCGGTGGTCGTCGCACCGGCAAACGCCGAGCGGCCACGCAACAGGTAGGGCACGTCGGGCGACCAGGTCATCCAGATCGGCTGGCCGCTGGTGACCGGCGGCAGGTGGTCGTCCTCTTCGACGGTGCACATCACCTCGGCCTCGCCACCGGGCAGGTCCATGATCAGGCGGGCCGACGCGCCCTGGTAGATCAGGTCGCTGACCGTGCCCGCCAAGGAATCGCCGGACGGCTGCTCGACGGTGGGCAGCAGGCGCTCGGGGCGCAGCATGACGGTGACCGGGTCGCCTGGGCGCAGGTCGCCCGTGGCCGACACACCGATCACCTGCTGGGAATCGAGCCGGACGCTGCCGGGCGTACCTGCGGATTCCAGCGTGCCGGGCAGCAGGTTGGCCGATCCGATGAACCCGGCGACGAACACCGACGCCGGCTTGGCGTAGATCTCGGCCGGCGTGCCGATCTGCTCGACACGGCCCTGGCTCATCACGGCGGTGCGGTCGCTCATCGGCAGGGCCTCGCCCTGGTCGTGGGTGACGAAGATGAAGGTGATGCCGCCCTCGC
>CAZMHG010000235.1:3927-5239 GCA_964565975.1 uncultured Ilumatobacteraceae bacterium
GAGCGCGGCGAGCGGCTCGTCGAGGAGCAGCGCGCTCGGCATGTTCACCAGGGCGCGGGCCAGAGCGACGCGCTGTTGCTGGCCGCCGGACAGCTGCGCCGGGCGGCGTGCGGCGAAGTCGCCGAGGCGGACGATGTCGAGCATCTCCTTGGCCCGCGTGCGGGCCTCGGCGCGGGCGACGCCCTTGCTCTCCAGACCGAACGCGACGTTGTCGAGGACGGTCATGTGCGGGAACAGGGCGTACTGCTGGAAGACGGTGTTGACGTTGCGCCGATACGGCGGCACGGTCGACACGTCCTGGCCTTCGAGCAGCACCCGGCCACGGGTCGGTTGCTCGAAGCCGGCGATCATCTTCAGCAGCGTCGTCTTGCCGCACCCTGACGGGCCGAGCATCGAGAAGAACTCGCCCTTGCGGATCGCGAAGTCGGCGTCGTGCACGGCGACGAAGGTGCCGAACTCCTTGCGGACATGGTCCAGCTGAATCACGACGTCCGGGGCCGCGGTCGAAGCGGGTTCGCTCACGCTTGCTACTCCTTGGTGTGTGGGGCTCCGGGAACCGCCTTACGAGTCCCGGTGACGGCACCCTAACCCGTCCGTTCCTGACCAGGCGAGATCCACCGATCGGGCCTGCGGTTGCGTCCGGCTGGTGCGCGGTCCATCATCGAACATCGTGGAC
The DNA here is from genome assembly GCA_964565975.1 of uncultured Ilumatobacteraceae bacterium. Taxonomy (GTDB): domain Bacteria; phylum Actinomycetota; class Acidimicrobiia; order Acidimicrobiales; family Ilumatobacteraceae; genus JAKOUY01. The sequence continues at coordinate 4,604 of CAZMHG010000235.1, forward strand.
CGCCGCCGCATGCACATCGACGACATCGATCGAGCGATCATCGAGCATCTGCAAGCGGACGGCCGACTTCCCTACACCCGGCTCGGCCCGGCCGTCGGGCTGTCCGAGGCTGCGGTCCGCCAGCGCGTCCAGCGCCTGACCGACAACGGTGTCGTCCAGGTCGTCGCGGTGACCAACCCGTTGGCCGGCGGCAAGCGCCGGATGGCAATGGTCGGCGTCCGCGTCGAAGGCGTGACCGACCACGTCGCCGTCGAACTGGGCCGGATCGAGGACATCGACTACCTCGTGGTCACCGCCGGATCGTTCGACTTCCTGTGCGAAGCGATCGTCGACGACGACGCCGGGCTGCTGGCCCTCAGCAACCGGATCCGGGCCGTGCCCGGCGTCGTGTCGACCGAGACCTTCGTGTACCTCGACCTGGTCAAGCAGACCTTTGCCTGGGGCGCCCACTGACCCACGGCCGCCGGTGCCGCACGCAGCTGGCGGCCGTCAGCTGTCGAGGTTGGCCATCACGTGCTTGATGCGCGTGTAGTCGTCCAACGCATAGGAGGACAGGTCCTTGCCGTAGCCCGACTTCTTGTACCCGCCATGGGGCATCTCGGCGACCAGCGGGATGTGGGTGTTGATCCACACGCA
>CAZMHG010000236.1:0-5222 GCA_964565975.1 uncultured Ilumatobacteraceae bacterium
CGCACGATGATCGTCGTCGACCCGCGGCGCACCGAGACCGCCGACCTGGCCGACATCCACCTGCGGCTGCGGCCCGGCGGCGACGCACACCTGCTCGCTGCGCTGCTCGGCGTGCTGGTCCGCGAGCATCTGCTGGACACCACGTGGCTGGCCGCCCACGCCGCCGGCCTGGACGACGTGCTCGCCCATCTGCGGGCGGTCGACGTCACCGCGGCGTGCGTCGCAGCAGGCGTCCCAGAGGACCTCGTGCACACCGCGGCCCGGACGATCGCCACCGCGACCGGAGGCGTGTCGATCCTCGAGGACCTCGGGATCCAGATGGCCCCACACTCCACGCTCAACAGCTACCTGGAGAAGCTGGTCGTGCTGCTGACCGGCAACTTCGGTGTGCAAGGCGGGATGAACCTGCACTCGCGGTTCGCCGCGCTGGCCGGCGGGTCGGCCCGCGGCACCGATGATCCCCTCACGCCGGTCACCGGGCAGCGATTGCTCGCCGGGCTGGTCCCGTGCAACGCGATCCCCGACGAGATCCTGACCGATCACCCCGACCGCTTCCGGGCGATGTTCATCGAGTCGGCAAACCCGGCGCACTCGCTCGCCGACAGCCCGCGGATGCGCGAGGCGCTGCGCTCGCTCGAGCTGGTCGTCGTCGTCGACGTCGCGTTCACCGAGACCGCCCGCGAGGCCGACTACGTGCTGCCCGCGGCGTCGCAGTTCGAGAAGTGGGAGTGCACGTTCTTCAACCTCGAGTTCCCGCGCAACGTCTTCCAGCTGCGCCGGCCGCTGTTCGATCCGCTGCCCGGCACGCTGCCCGAGGCGGAGATCCACCGCCGGCTGTGCCGCGCCCTCGGGGCGTACACCGACGCCGACCTGGCACCGCTGCACGAGGCCGCCCGCCACGGCCGTGCGGCGTACACCGATGCGTTCGTCAAGCTGGCCGTCGAGCGGCGGGCGATCGGCAAGCTGGCGCCGGTGGTGCTGTACGAAACCCTCGGCCCGACCCTGCGCACCGCCGACGGTGCCGACGCGGACGGCGCAGCGGCGATCTGGGGATTGGCCCAACGCTGCGCGATGGAAGCCGGCCCGTCGATCCGGCGCGCCGGGATCGGGGCTGACGCGCACGGCGCGCCGACGGGCGAGCCGCTCGGCGAAGCGCTGTTCGACGCGATCATGTCCGCCCCCAGTGGGCTGACCTTCACCGTCGACGACTACGACGAGACCCTCCGCCGGCTGCAGACCGCTGACGGCCGCGTCCATCTGGCGATCCCGATACTGCTCGCCGAGCTCGACGCCCTGGCCGGCGAGACGTCGACACCCGACCCCGAGTTCCCGTGGGTGCTCGCCGCGGGCGAGCGCCGCTCGTTCACGGCCAACACGATCCAGCGCGACCCGACGTGGCGCAAGCGGGACCACCACGGCGCGCTGCGCGTCTCGCCGGGCGACGCCGCTCGCCTGGCGCTGGGCGACGGCGACCGGGCCCGTGTCGTCACGCGCCGCGGCAGCGCCGTCGCCGTGGTCGAGGTGACCGACACGATGCTCGACGGGCACATCTCGCTGCCCAACGGCTACGGCCTCGGGCCGGGCGGCTCGTCCGACGCCACCGGCGTGGCCCCGAACGAGTTGACCAGCTCGACCGACCGTGACTGGTTTGCCGGCACCCCGCACCACAAGCACGTCCCGGCGCGCCTGGAGAAGCTCGACGCGTGAGGCGCACGCGATTCGACGCCGAACCGTGCCCCATCGCGCGGACCACGGACCTGATCGGCGACTGGTGGACGCCGCTGGTGATGCGCGAGGCGTTCTCCGGGCGACGTCGCTTCGACGAGATCCAATCCGCGCTCGGCATCCCGCGAGCCGTGCTGACCGCCCGCCTGCAGCGCCTGTGCGACGAGGGGATGCTGGACCGCGTCACCTACCAGCAGGCCCCGGCGCGGTACGAGTACCGCCTCACCGACAAGGGCCGCGCCTTCTGGAGCGTCCTCGCGGCGATGTGGCGGTGGGGCAGCGACTGGCTGTGGCCCGACGGCGACGGTCCCCCGCTCGTGCTCCGAGATCGGGAGACGGGCGCCGTGGTCGACCCGCTCGTCGTCGACGAGCACACCGGCCGGGCGGTGGACGTCCGCAACGTCCGGATCAGCCGCGGCCGGCGAGACTGAGGCGCGCCGTCGGTCACCTGTCGACCGCACCGCGGGTACGTTGGCCGAGGTGGACCGCAGACCCGCACCGCGCCCGCTCCGGCTGCTCCACGTCAGCGACACCCACCTGCGCGCCGGCAACGCCGGACGTGACGGCAACGACGGCAGCGATCTCCAGTCGGCGCCCGAGGGTGCGCTCGGCGCGGCGTTGGAGGTGTTCGCCGACCGGCCGAACACGAACCCCGCGTTCGACCTCGCGGTGCACACCGGCGACATCGCCGACGACGCCTCGGTGGCGGCCGCGCGCCGCGCCGCCCACCTGCTCGCCACGGTCGCCCCGCGCCTGGTCGGCGTGCCCGGCAACCACGACTCGCCGGCGGCCGTGCGCACGAGCTTCGGCGAGCCGATGGTCGAGGTCGGCGTGTGGCGGGTGATCGGCTGGGACACCACCATCCCCGGCGAGGTGCACGGCGCGGTCGACGCCGACGAGGTGGCCGCCGCGCTGGACGCCCTCGACCCACGCCCGACGGTGCTCGCGGTGCACCACCCGCTGCGGTCGCGCAGCACCAACCCCCTGTTCCGGCTGGACGGCGCCGAGCAGCTGCTCGGGGCGCTGGTGCAGCGGCCCCACGTCCGGTTGGTGCTCAGCGGCCACACGCACGAGGTGTACGACGAGCAGGTGCCCGGGCCGCACGGCACCACTCGCCTGTTCGGCGGGCCGTCCACCTGGTACGGCATGTCCCACGCCGGCGAGCACTTCCGCACGACGCCCGACACCGGTGTCGCCGTCGTCACCCTGCACCACGACGGCGCCGTCCAGATCGCGCTGGAGACCGCCCGGCGCGGTTCGTTCATGGGGTGAACTTTTCGTCCGCGCGCGCCCGGGGCGCCGGCGCGCCCTGGGTACCGTCGACGCGGTGGCTCGCCCCCGCTCGTTGATCGTCAGAGCGCCGGGCACCAACCGCGACGGTGACGTCGCCCTGGCCTTGCGCCTCGCCGGCAGCGACCCGGCCACGATCCTGGTCGAGCAGTTCGCCGCCGATCCCGACGCCCTCGACCGGGCCGACCTCCTGGTCCTCGCGGGCGGTTTCAGCTACGCCGACGCACTCGGCGCCGGGCGGATGTGGGCCTTCGACCTGCGCCGTCACCTCGGCGACCGGCTCGACCGCTTCGTCGCCGGCGGGCGCCCGGTGATCGGCATCTGCAACGGGTTTCAGGCGCTGGTGCGCTGCGGTCTGCTGCCCGGCGCAGGACGGCGCGCCGCGCTGGCCCACAACGCGGCCGGCGTCTTTGACTGCCGGTGGGTGCGCCTGCGGGCACGCTCGCAGCGCTGCGTGTGGACCCGCGGGTTGACCGACGAGTTGCACTGCCCGATCGCCCACGGCGAGGGCCGCTTCGTGTGTGACGAACCGACGCTCGCCGCCCTGGACGCCGACGATCTCGTCGCACTCACGTACAGCGGCGTCAACCCGAACGGTTCGGTCGCCGACGTCGCCGGGATCACCGACCCCACCGGCGTCGTGCTCGGCCTGATGCCACACCCGGAGAACCACGTGCTCGATCGCCAGCACCCGCACTACCGCCGCGGCACCCACGCCGGCCTCGCCCTTCCGCTGTTCGTCAACGGCGTCCGTCACGCCAAGGAGTTGTGATGCCCATCACCAGCCCGACCCTGCCCGCCACCCGCCCGGCACCGTTCACCGACGTGCACCTCGACCTGCCCGATCGACGCGTCGGCAAGGTCCGCGTGTCCTACGCGCTGGCCGACCACCAACGGCTGTTCATCACCACCGACCGCCTGTCGGCGTTCGACCGGATCATCAACGGCGTGCCGTGGAAGGGCCAGGTGCTCAACCAGCTCGCCGCGTGGTGGTTCGGCCAGACGGCCGACATCGTCGACAACTCGATCTCGGCGCTGCCGGCCGGCACCGAGGCGCTGCCCGACCCGAACGCGCTCGTCGCCGTCGCGGCCGCGCCGCTGTCGGTGGAGGTGATCGTGCGCGGCTACATCACCGGGGTGACCAGCACCTCGCTGTGGAAGCGGTACGCCGACGGCGCCCGGGAGATCTACGGCTACCGGTTCCCCGACGGCCTGCGCAAGAACACCGCGCTGCCTCGGGCGATCGTCACCCCGACCACCAAGGCCGAGGGTGGCGCCCACGACGAAGCGCTGACCTGTGCCGAGGTCGTCGAGCACGGCTTCGTCGAGGCCGACCTGTGGGAACGGGTGCAGGACGCAGCGCTGGCGATCTTCGCCCGCGGCCAGCAACTGGCTGGCGAGGCGGGGCTGATCCTGGCCGACACGAAGTACGAGTTCGGCATCGGCCCCGACGGCCGGCTGCTGCTGATCGACGAGGTCCACACGCCCGACTCGTCGCGATTCTGGGTGCAGGGGTCCTACGACGCGCGCCTCGCGGCCGACGAGGAGCCGGAAAGCCTGGACAAGGAGGTCATCCGCCGAGCGCTGGCCGACGCCGGTTACACCGGTGACGGCACCCCACCCGACCTCGGGCCGGGCATCTGGGGGGCGACCACCGATCGCTACATCACCGCCTACGAGACGATCACCGGGCAGACCTTCGTCCCCGGCGCCTACCCCGTCCAGGAGCGCCTGTCGGCCAACGTCGCCGGGCTGATCGGCGGGCTCGCCGGGGGTGCGTCGTGAGCCGTCCCGTGCTCGTCGTGCTGATGGGCTCGCCGGCCGACCGCGATCACGTCGCCAAGATCACCGCGACGGCAGCCGCGCTCGGCGTCCAGGTCGAAACGCGCGTCGGGAGCGCCCACAAGACGCCCCAGCACGTGCTGTCGATCATCGAGCACTACGAAGCCGATCCGCGGCCCAAGGTGTGGGTCACCGTGGCCGGCCGGTCCAACGCGCTGTCGGCATTCGTCGACGCCGCGGTCACCGCGCCGGTGATCGCCTGCCCACCCCTGGCGATGCCCGAGGACATCTGGTCGAGTGTGCGCATGCCCGCCGATGTCGCCCCGATGCTGGTCCTCGACCCGGCCAACGCGGCGATCGCCGCGGCCAAGATCCTCGCCCAGCACGATCCGTCGATCGGTGCCGCGCTGGCCGCTCACCGGGCG